>JBILUF010000161.1:0-6179 GCA_044371155.1 Bdellovibrionota bacterium | reverse complement strand
CCTCAACAGCGTATATTTCGATGATTCCGCCTTTGCTGAGGCGATCGATTTTGGAGTTCTGTATAGCTGCATCATGCCAGGAAGCGGGAATCTTCTCGGTGGGCGCACCCGCGTTATCAAGAATTTCGCCCGACACAAAGGCGAGGCTCTTTTAAAGGATCATGGCTTTAAAATGGCCCTGGGCTTTAACCCACGCTCGACACAAGGGTGGCGCGGCGATCGTCCCAATACCCGGATGGGCATCTACGCGCTTTTAGAGCGTCGATTCGATGAGGTGCTCGGCAAAGAGAAACGGGCCGCTCTAACAAAAAAACGAAAACTCTCCGAGTTGGCCGAGAAGAAAGACCTTTCAAAAAAGGAAGCTCGCAGCCGCTTGGCTCTCATTGACGCGGAGCATGATCTTGAGTTTAGCCCCGACGACAGTGCACTGCTCGACCTGCTCCATGGCAGAAAACCGGCCAAGATCCACGTACACAAAGAGGATGATGTCATTTATCTGATTGAGCTGGTGAAGAAATACGGCCTGCGGGCAAGCGCTGAGCACTCCGGTGATGTCTGGCACCAAGAGATATTTGAGCTTCTTGCTGCCAACAATATCCCCATAATCTACGGCCCCCTGGGCTCACATCCTTATAAGATTGAGCTAAAGCACTCACACTACGCAAACGCCAAGCTCCTGATGCACTCCGGTGCCACTTTTGGCCTGATGACGGATCATCCGGTGATACAGGCCTCGAATCTGCGTGATTGCCTGAAATATTTTTTGATTCAAGGAATGGGTGAGGTGGAGGCTATTGGGCTTGTTACCACTCAGAATGCCAAAATCCTTGGTGTCGATAGTGATATTGGCCACCTTGCCCCTGGCAAAATCGCCTCACTCCTGGTGTGGAATGGGAATCCGCTACACCTAGCCTCGATGCCAGTGCATGTGATGGCGGAAGGGGCATTTGTGCGCGGAGGCGTACAGGGCTCTTGATTGGATTGCGACGCCTAGGTTTGTCGCGGGCTCCACAAGGTCGATACGCTGCACCCAGACGAAGCTCCACAGCGTAGCGGATCAAACTCCGTGATTCAAAGTCGAGTTGTGGCTATGACCATTACAACCACCCCCTGAGGATAGTGGAGCACGCAAGCTGCGCTTGCATCTTGAGAAGTAGCTTGAAATCAGACGTTACTCCCTAGTAAGGTGATGTACCATCGGTTTTCCGGGATTATTCCGCTTATGCAGGTAATGAAGCAATCTCCTACTCCTGTCGTCGCAGTAGTCATCCCATGCTTCCGCGTCCGTGCACATATTCTTTCAGTGCTCAAAAAAATTGGCACCGAAGTATCGGTGATAGTAGTCGTTGACGATGCATGCCCCGAGCACACCGGAAGGTTTGTTGAACAACAGACCACCGACCCGCGGGTGACAGTGGTCTACCTTGAAAAGAACGGCGGGGTTGGGGCTGCTGTTTTAGCCGGATATCGACACGCAATTACATTGGGCGCGACTGTGCTAGTCAAGATCGACGGAGATGATCAGATGGATCCCTTGGCAATTCCCCAGTTTGTCGAACCGATCATCAACGGCCGCGCAGATTATACGAAGGGCAATCGATTTTTTGATTTAGAGTCCCTTAAGAATATGCCAACCATGCGCCTTATCGGAAATGCAGGACTCTCCTTTATCACGAAGCTTTCCAGCGGATACTGGAAGATTATGGACCCCACCAATGGCTACACAGCGATTGACGCACGCCTTGCAGCAGTTTTGCCCCACGACAAGATTGCATCACGCTATTTCTTCGAAAGTGACATGTTGTTTCGTCTTAATACTTTTCAAGCAGTCGTTGAGGACATCCCAATAGATGCATTCTACGGCGATGAAAAGAGTAATCTTTCCATTAGGCGAGCACTTTTTGAATTCCCTCTAAAACACACCATCCGATTCCTCAAGCGTGTCTTCTATACCTATTTCCTCCGCGATTTTAATGCAGCTTCGATCCAGCTTATTGCAGGGTGCATCTTAGCAACCTCTGGAATCCTTTTTGGCAGCTCACGCTGGATTCATTATGCAAGCATTGGGGTATCGGCACCGACTGGAACTGTCCTTCTAGCCACCCTGCAAATCATCCTTGGGATTCAATGTCTACTAGCCTGGGTTACTCACGACCTTAATAATAACCCAAGAAATCCGATTGCTAATCGCCTCGCTATTCGAAGGTGGCCAAAACAAACCTACAACCCTGATCCAGTGGACCAACGTGCTGGAGCAGAGTCAGCACCTCGGCTCTCAGAGAGTACCGATTCGCAACCTTTATCTTAAGGTCACTCAATCTAAACCTCTATTGATTTCCGCAGCCGACTTGGCTACTTAAAACCCGTAACACAGGATGCCTCGTGGAGAGAGGTATGACAAGATTTGCGGGGATACAGATTGCTAGAACAGGGACTTGCGTCCCCCGCAAAATCGTCCCCACTGCAAGCCTTACTCAGGACGCAAACACAGCAAGTGCCACAATCGCTCTATTGCTCGACCAAGTGATTTTGGCACCATTGGTTCAGGACGGAAGTTTGGCGCTGCAGTGTACAAGTGGTCCTAATCGTACAGTTGTCTTACAGTAAGGATATACATGTCAGAAGTATCTCTCATCACCGGAAGCAATGGCGGAATTGGTCTTGCCGTCAGCGAGTATCTTCTTTCGCGGGGAGAGCGCAACATCGCTTTTCACTACCGCAGCTCGAATTCTAACATTACCGAGTGCCTGAAGCGGTTTGATCTTGATCCCAGCAAGCACCTGTTCAAAGCTGATCTTTGCTGCGAAGAAGAGCTGCGCTCAATGCGGCAGGATATTGAAAAGAAGCTAGGGCCAGTCCTGGGGCTTGTCAACGTCGCCGGGTCATCCTCTAACTCAATGAGCTGGAAAACGAGCCTTAGTGACTTCAAGAAGGCAATTGACGATAACCTCACATCAACCTTCCTCTCCTGTCGGGAATTCATTCCCGGGATGCGCGAGAGAGGCGCTGGGCGCATTATAAATATTGCAAGTATAGTTGCGTGTACTGGCGCTGCCGGCGCTGCCCACTATGCAGCAGCCAAGGGCGGCGTAATCTCATTCACCAAATCAATTTCTCTAGAGTTGGCACCAAAAAACATCACAGCGAATGCGATAGCCCTAGGATTCTTTGAGTATGGCATTATCAGCCACCTCACCCCCGAGATGCAAACTGACGTTAAGAGCCGAATTCCGCTTAAACGCTTTGGAAATGCCCAGGACATCGGGAGCTATATTCATTTTCTGCTCAGTGAGGGCGCAGCGTTTACCACGGGGCAAACGATTCATATCAACGGTGGGCTGTACTAGTGGATTTAGCGTTTCGCGCCTTTGAGCCGAATCTCGAGTTGGAAAAACAGCGCGAGTTGTTTCATGACTGCTTCCCCGAGACCATAGGCACCTCCGTCGCTTCCCCAGAACACTATCGCTGGAAATTTCACTCGATTCCCAAGAAACCTAGCTCATTCGAGTTTAGCGCATGGGACTCAAGTAACGGGAACATCCTCGGCTACTACGCCGCGCTACCGTTCAACTACCATATTCACGGCGAGGCATTTTTGTGTGGAATGGTATGCGACGTGATGACCCATTCACGCGCTCGTGGAAAGGGAGTTTTCACAAAGATCGGCCGATATTCTCTTGAGCAGCTCCAGAGCAAAGGGGTTGATTTTGTTTCTGGATATCCGATTCGACCCGAAGTTATTCCCGGACACCTCAAGGTAGGCTGGCATATCGCGCAGCGCCTTCCCTTGTATATTAAGGTTCTGAGTAGCTCTGCGCTGCTAAACAATTCACCACTGCGGCTCCTCGCGCCAGTTTTAGATTTAGGCTTGTGCTTACTCGCGGCCATAACTCACTCATGGCGACCAGCTCACTCAGGCGAACGCATCCAAACGGAGTCCGCCGCAAGCTTTCTTCAAAATCAACCCCTCGCCTATGAAGCGTTTTTTAATCGCTGGGCTAAGGAGCGCAGCTGCTACCTTGAAAAAACCGCCGACTTCTTGCGCTGGAGACTCTCGGCCCCTAACGCTGACTATTCCATCACCTACCTCACAGGAAATAATGGCATTCAAGCCCTGGCGATCACCCGTCGCGCAGAGATTCGCGGGATTCCTAGTCTGGCCGTGTTAGATCTGATGGCTCTCAAGGATGCGCGATCAGCGGTGGGAGCTGTCGTGAATGAAATGACACGACTTGCGCGTGCGAGCGGCGCAGAGGCTATCGTCGCCATGAGTAGCCCAGCCTCAGCCCGTCGCTTCCGATTCCTGCGTCACGGATACATCCGCACACCATTTATTTTTAAGCTAATTCTAAGGGCACTGTCTGTGCGCGCTCTCGAACTTGGTGACAGACTAAATCTGTCGGACGTGATGTGGATTGATTCTGACGATCTATGAAACGCTTAGCCCTTCAGCAGACTAGGGTTCCCTCTCGGCACTCGCAGGTTGGATGTACGCTGGCTGCCCCCTATCTGAGCGCCTTGCAATTTCACGATGGTTGAGGGAACCTCGGAGAGATGTCGCATCAACTCGATTGTATCGATCACCCTTCTTCGGTAGCACCCAGCGACTCGGTGCTGTTCATTTTTGCACACAACGATGACGAGTTCTTTGCCCTCCCCCGAATTGAGCGCGAACTTGAACTTGGCAATCGGGTGATCTGCGTGTACACAACCGATGGCGCAGCATACGGAATTAGCCCATCGAAACGACTCCAGGAATCATACGCAGTTCTCGGCCCACGGGGAGTTCAAAGAGAAGATATCATAGCACTCGGCACTGAGCTCGGGGTCCGAGATGGTCTTTCGTTCCAGCACATCAATCGTCTCTGGCCCGAGCTTCAGACTGCCACCCGAGATCTGTCAATCTCGCGGGTTTACGCCCCAAGCTGGGAAGGTGGTCACGTAGACCATGACGTGGCCCATCTGTTAAGTGTGGCTCTGAGCCGCGCCAAAGGCGCTGCTTTGTACGAATTCGCCTTGTACCATGGGCACCAAGTACGGCCCCCATTCTTCAAGTGCATGCAGCTCATTCCGGCGCCTGGCGAACTCCTGCGTGATCGCATTTCGCTTATAGAGGCATTGCGGTGGCTGGCAAGCGTTAGACACTATCGTTCGCAGTGGAAGACTTTTCTCGGTCTCATAGGTTTCTGTCTTAAGGGCATTCTATTGAAACGAGAGCTGGCTATCCGCGCTGTGCCAGTACGAAACTATCTGCACCCCCCGCACAAGCGGCCGTTGTTCTATGAAACTCGTTTTAGGGTGCCATACGAGCAGTTCCTTGAGCAGACTAGATCTTTTATAGTCAGAGTTGGAGCAGAAGGAGTTGGCAGTGGTGAACTAACAACCGACTCTAGAATTGCAGCTTTGGATACTTTTTGCTCTGACGCACGCACCGCTGCAGAACTTATAGATAAAACTGGAGGATCATAGGCGCAATGGGGTCAACTGCTACCTGCTCTTACCACGAAACGGCCGCCCCGGCGGCAACATGTTACTGCTGCGGCGATAGCCGAAAGATAACCGAGCACTTCCCTGAGGTAACGATCGCACAGTGTCACTTTTGCGGGACCTTACGAACCTCATTTCCCACAACGGCCTCGCGACAAGATCCCTGGCAGATGGGGAGTGTTACCCCCGCCTTTCTGGCGGCTCTCCAAACTCGGCGAAACATTCAAGCTGCTCAGATAGCTGCATTCTTTGCAAATGACCTTCGGCAGGGCGCGCTGATAGATTATGGGTGTGGGCAAGGATCGTTTGTACACACTCTACGCGCACGTGATATCGATGCCTTCGGATGTGACATATCAGATAGTTACTTAAGGGATGAGGTGCGTGAAAAGTTCATCCAGATAGACACCCCCTGGTCGCTACCGAATCTGGCGAAATTCCAAACGATATCATTCCTGGATGTACTAGAGCACATTGAAAACCCCAGTAGTTTCGTTGCGGCATTACGGGCGAGTGGGATTAAAAATGTATTAGTAAAAGTTCCGATGCTCAGAGGGCCCATCGGCGTTGGCGCCTCGATCCTTGCTCGCTTAGGGCGGACCACCCTCATGCAACGGCTTCTTCTCGTCGGAGAGGTATCACCGCACCACTCGTTTTTCACTAGTCGTGGTCTCGCGCTTCTCTTTGAGCAG
>JBILUF010000160.1:0-6234 GCA_044371155.1 Bdellovibrionota bacterium | reverse complement strand
AGAGGATTAAAAAGGTTTTAATCCGCGCTGTTCTTCCAACATAGACCCTCGCGGGGGTCAGAAAGGGGGCAAGGATGCTCTCTAGGTGGTGGATGGTGTGTGTTTTTGTGATCGCGGCTGGCGCAAGTGTGTGCCACGCCGTCGATCTCTCGCCAGTGCTTACTGAGCACCAGAAGGTGCAGCACTGGCAAGTGGTGGCGTTGGTCTTGCTCGCGGTGATGGCGGTGGTGGCCGTCACCCGTCGATTCAAGATCGACGCCTTCGTGGGGGAGATCCTTGCCGGTGTCCTGTTGGGCACTGGCCTGGCGTATCTCCTCCCCGAGCTCCATGCGGTGGTCTTCCCAGACGACCGCACCCAGCGCGCTCTGCTTGAGCACCTGGGGGAGCTTGGGGTGCTCTTCTTGCTGCTTCAAAGCGGCATGGAGGTGCACCCCTCCGAAGCGCGCAGACATCTGCGCGGAGCTCTCTGGATCGGAGCTGGTGGGCTCCTTATTCCAGTCCTGCTCGGGTACGGGGCAACTCTGCTTTTCATGCAGTATGTCCCATTTACCCCATCGGGGGGGCAGAGCCCCCATCTTGTTGCCCTGTTTATGGGTAACACCATGGCGATTAGCGCCATGGTTATCATTGTCCGGGTCTTTAAGACCCTGGACATCGGCAACTCAGAGTTCGGGAAGGTGATTCTCTGCGGTTACGCAGTGAATGATCTCTTGGGCTGGATCCTTTACGGCGCCATCTTTCAGATGGCGGCGGGAGGGTCAGCCAGTCTCTGGACGGCGGGAGGGAAGCTCCTCCTCGCCATTGGGGCAACCGGGGTTGCCCTTCAATGGGCGCCAAGATACCTCGACCGCTGGCTTGGTACTCTGCCAGCAGCGCTGCGGCAGACCCGTATTTACGGGGTTGTGGTTGCGCTCACCCTTGGGCTCGGTGTTCTCACCGACGCCCTTGGGTGCACGATGTATTTCGGCGTTTTCGTCGCAGGCATGGTGCTGGCAGGTAGCAAGCACGTCACCCATGAGCTCCGTGAGCGCCTCACAGCGCTTACGGAGTACGTGATGTGTCCGATCTACTTCGTGTTGATCGGGACACAGCTTAACTTCACGACCGGCTGGTCGTGGTCGTGGGTGTTGTTGATTGCCGTTGGCGGGCTCCTTCTGAAGTTCGGTGGAGCCTACGTCTGTGCCATCTTTGCTGGGCGACCTCGCAATGAATGGTACGCTATCGGGGTCGCGTGCGTCCCCGGTGGAGTCAATGGTGTTGTCTTTGGGTCCTTGGCCTTGAGCTACGGACTCATTGACGACAAGATCCTGGGCGGTATCGTCGCTTCGGCGGCGCTGTCGTCATGGGTAGTCGGGCCATGGCTCAGGCGAGCTGCTGGCAAGATGGATCGCAAGGTACAGCCAAGGCGATTGAGGGACATCGTCACCACGGGGCTCTTTGAGGAGCTCCCGCGGTGTGATGCACCCAATCGAGAGGTGGCCCTTCGTCTCCGAGTCCTCGACAAGGTTGGGGGCACGGTGGGCATTAAGGCCACAGCGCTGCGCCAGGTCTTTGACCAGGCGCAGCGTGGAGAGACGCGGATCCTGCAAGGGGTCGCGTATCTTCATGGGAATTTCCCCGTTGAACAGGAGGTAATCTTTGTCTTCTGGTCGGGGCGAGAAATTCCGTGGGGTGAGAGCAACGAGCCAGTTCGGTTCGTTGTAGTTCGCCTCACGCCAAGGGAGCAGCTGGGTGTCACCAGCCAGCGGCAGGTCTTTTCGTTCCTTCAGGGGATCGTGAAGGCCAAGTTGGCAGAGCTCGGCGATGATGAGGCAGCGCGGAAGCAAGTCCACGCTGGCCTCCTCAAGATCATTGCCGAGATCGATGGTGTCTCAAGCCTCCCGCCCTCTGAGAACGCTTTGACTTCGGTCGTTGCCAATCACTAGGGTAACTAACGTACGGCCATCCACCCCCCGGGTGAGGCGGTCGTCAAAGGTTTTTTAAGCCCACAAAGCTTAATCTATCCCTAAACGCCGCCTCATCTTTATCTCATCGCTGTTTGCTAGCCTAAACTGCAGCTAACTTTGCTTTATTTGAGCGGGGGATTGGACTAAGATACTAAAGCATTCGCATCAATTTTTTTGGGTCTTAATTCTGTATGATCCCAGCAGCTCCTGAACTTCCGCCCACCCCAGTCCAGCTTCCCCATTCGTTTTCGAAGGTCACAGAGCTCCTGAATCAAGGGGTTGCTGATGGCGTGTTCCCAGGGGCAGACCTCTTAGTGGGGCGAGGGGGAGAGGTACTATATCGTTCGGCAGTGGGCTCTAAGTGGGCCAAGGCTCCTGAGGGAATTAACAATGAAATGTCGCGCGATACGGTCTTTGATATCGCTGGTCTCACCGGGCTAGTGGTAACGACTACGCTCATTATGAAGTTTGTTGAAGGTGGCAAACTAAAGCTTGAGGATCGAGTATCGAGGTTTCTACAGGGCTTTAGCGTTTCAGGTAAGAGTGCAATTACCGTTGAACATCTTTTGGCGCATGCGTCGGGGCTTCCGGCCTGGGCCCCATTTTATGAAGAGCTAGTGAAGGCAAATGGGGCCAATCGCATCGGCATCCTTACAAGTCGGGGTGCGCGTGATTACATCTATAATGCCCTGAATCGACTGCCAACAAAGTTTGAGCCAGGAGAGCGACAGCTCTACAGTGACCTGGGGCTTATCCTGCTTGGGGAGCTCATCGAGACCCTCTCGGGATTAACCCTTGATAAAGCTGCACAGAAGTTTCTGTTTCAGCCACTTGGCATGAAGAGCTCAAGCTATGTAGAGCTTGCGATGATAAAACGGCGTGGCATTCATCCGGTAAAGGACCGTATCGCCCCCACCGAGGAGTGCCCGTGGCGCAAGCGGGTGCTGTGTGGTGAAGTGCATGATGACAACGCCTGGGCGATGGGTGGCGTTGCCGGGCATAGCGGAATGTTTTCAACCGCCTCGGATCTACATCTTTTCGCCTCAGAGATGCTTAAGGCTTTCCGTGGACAGAGTCAGTTTTTGCGACGTGATACCATTATGCGATTTTTTACCGGGCCCGCGGCGTGTGAGGCCGAGGGCGGATATCGATTGGGGTGGGAATCACCAAACCGCGAGAACAGTATGACTGAGTCGGGATTAAGTGAGCTTGCGGTGGGGCAGTGTGGATTTACCGGTTGCTCGCTATGGCTTGAGCCCACCGTTGGAGTTGATGTTGTTTTGATGACGAATAGAATTCATCCCTCACGCTCCAACAAAGAGATCCGCTCCTTTAGGCCCAAGCTCCATAGCGCCATCCTTGAAGCTCTCGCTGGGCATTAGCGGGGAACATCTTTGTTGACTATGCTGCGCCGTTTAATCGGTAGGTGCAGCGCTGGGTACTTTTATCTTTTATTTGCAGATCACTTATGAGTCTTTGGGATAAATTGGCCGCGGTTGAAACCCGCTTCGAGGAATTAACACACCAGCTCTCATCCCCAGAAGTAGTGAAGGATCGTGCGCTCTTTGAAAAATTCTCACGTGAGCATCGTGACCTCTCGGAGGTGGTAGCAACATTTCGCTCGTATCGAAAAGCCCAAGAGGAGCTTGAGGGGGCTAAGGAGCTTGTTGCCACCAGCGATGCCGAGATGGCGGCCATCGCGCAGGAGGAATTTAAGATGCTCCAAGGCGAGCTTGCGGGGCTTGAGCAGCGTCTTAAGCTGCTTTTAATCCCAAAAGATCCCAACGATGAAAAGAATGTCATCATGGAGATTCGCGCCGGCACAGGCGGCGATGAGGCAGCGATATTTGCTGGGGATCTCTTTCGGATGTACGCCCGATACGCTGAGACCAAGGGCTGGAAACTCCAGCTGCTTAGCTCCAGTGAATCATCGCCAGGGGGGTACAAAGAGGTGATCGTTGAGGTAAGCGGGCAGGGGGTCTATAGCAAACTCAAATACGAGGGCGGTGTCCACCGTGTGCAGCGCGTGCCAGCCACTGAGGCCCAGGGTCGAATCCATACTTCGACCGTAACGGTGGCGGTGTTGCCCGAAGCTGAGGATGTGGATGTGCATATCGAGCAGAAGGATCTGCGCATCGATGTGTACCGTTCGGGCGGTCACGGGGGACAGAGTGTAAACACTACCGACTCAGCAGTGCGAATCACCCACCTACCCACCAACACCGTTGTTGCCATTCAGGATGAGAAATCTCAGATAAAAAACCGTGAAAAGGCGATGCGGGTGCTGAAAGCGCGTCTTTTAGATATGAAGCAGCGGGAACAAACTGAGGCTCGGCATGCGGATCGTAAAAATCAGGTGGGCAGCGGAGAGCGATCAGAGAAGATTCGCACCTATAACTACCCCCAGTCACGAGTGACCGATCATCGTATCGGACTCTCACTCTATAATTTGGCCCAGATTGTAAACGGGGATCTTGAGCCGGTGATTGAGGCGCTTGTGACCTATTATCAGGCCGAGGCACTCAAAGGGCAGGAGAGCGCCGTCGAGTAACGGAGTATATGGCTACACTGCGCGAATTACTGCAGGAGGGAGTTGCCGCACTTACCGTGAGCTCCCCGACTCCACGGCTTGATGCCGAGCTTTTGCTTGAGACAGTCACCGGGCACTCGCGTGCCTATATGGTGGGGTTTGGTGAGCGCGCTGTTTCTGCAGCGCAACAGCAACAGTTCCGCCAGCTCATCGCTAGGCGCACCGAGCATGAACCGGTGGCATACCTGATTGGGCGGAAGGAATTTTTCGGCTTGGATTTTACCGTTACTCCAGCGGTGCTGATCCCAAGGCCTGACACCGAGATCCTCGTGGAGCGAGCCATCGAGCACCTAGAGAGTAATCGTTCAGCCACCAGGGTCCTAGACCTTGGCACCGGTAGCGGATGTATAGCGCTCGCAGTGGCTTCCTTTGCGCTCAAAGTGGGACGGCGGCTTGAGATACTAGGAGTTGATAGGAGTGAGGATGCTCTGGCGGTTGCTCGCGAAAATGCTGGTCTTCACGGACTAACTGAGATGGTATCTTTTCAGAGCTCGAACTGGTTTAGCGCTCTGAGCCCTTCGGCCGGTTCCTTTGATCTGGTCCTTGCAAATCCGCCCTATATTCCAGAGGGCAGCACGGAGTGTAGCCCTGAGACTGCTTTTGAGCCGGCCACTGCGTTGTTCGCAGGGGAGGACGGTTTAGTCGATATCAGAGCGATCCTAAGCCACCTACCGCAGTATCTAGCCACGAAAGGGGCCTTTATATGTGAGGTGGGGCTAGACCAAGCGCAAACGGCGCTTGAAGTCTGGAGTAATCTGCATCCCGAGCTCTCATGCCGCACCGAGATCTTAAGAGATCTAAGCGGGTTAGAGCGATGCATCGTCATTGCTCGTCAATAGTACGAAACAAATCTTAATTTTCTCCGAATAGGTAGTGAGTAGTGACCCTTTGATAACAGGAGGGTCTTTTTAACTATCAACGAGGTGCCTCTATGATTTCGAATTCAATCAATAACATTCTCACGGGGTCATTGACCGCTCTTACCAACCAGGCGAAAAGCGCATCCAAAGATTTCGAGGGAGTATTTAAAAATCTAGACAAAGCCGAGAAGGGGATGCAGGCTGCAATTCGCTCGGGTTCGCCAGAGCAGATGTTCAACGCGCAAGAGAACTTTAAGAAAGCGAATCAAGCATTTGAGATGATGATGGCGATGCGTAACGCTATCAACAAGATGATTGATTCGATTATCGAGAACATGAAACGAATTGGTCAGTAGTCCACCGATTCTCGATGGTGATGGTCTAGTCCTGCGGTGTTTCATTGTGGGTGCTTAGTGCCATCGCTACTCCTGGGGAATCACTGAGTTGGGGTATGCCGTCTCGCTTTGTCACCGGCAAGCATTCGCCGGTGACAAAGGTTCATCGGCCTCCAACCACAGATATGCGCCAGTAGTTGAACTCCTGCTGATCGCCCCGCACAAGCGGTGATAGCTCAGCAGAGCACGGCAAGCTCCCAGAAAATCCCCGTCTCTACCCCTCAACTACCCATTAGTTGAATCGAGAGCGATACTTCGGTATGCTTCTTTGGCCACCGACATGCGCTCTAGAGGGAGCCAGTTAGGTGTACGAAAAGTTCAGTTTAGGCGCGTAGCTCAGTTGGTTAGAGCGCATGCTTCACACGCATGAGGTCGGTGGTTCGAGCCCACTCGTGCCTACCATTATAACTGCTATCCCGACTTCGCTGCGCGAAGCTCGGGAA
>JBILUF010000159.1:0-6253 GCA_044371155.1 Bdellovibrionota bacterium | reverse complement strand
AGAACAAACCAACTGAGGCGCTTGAGATAGCTTTCAACGGCGGCGCTGTCATGGGTATGGCGGTGGCAAGCCTTGGTCTCATTGGCTTTGGAATTCTCTTCTTCTTCTTTGGCACCCCGGCCTTGCATGAGCCGATTATCGGCTTTGGAATGGGTGCTTCATCTGTGGCGCTATTCGCCCGAGTTGGTGGCGGCATCCACACCAAGGCCGCTGATGTAGGCTCTGACCTTGTGGGCAAGGTTGAGGCAGGCATTCCAGAAGACGACCCACGTAACCCTGGGGTTATCGCAGATAACGTCGGTGACAACGTAGGCGATGTTGCAGGAATGGGTGCGGACATCTACGAGTCCTATATCGCGTGCGTGATTGGCGCATTAGCTCTCGGAGCAACTGCCTCCGTAGCGGTGCTACAGCGTCTTACCGATTTTGATGGCACTCCTGGCACCGAGGAACTAAGCCGTATCTGGCTTATGATGACTCCAATAGCGATCTGCTTGCTTGGAACACTAGCCTCCTTTGTGGCTATCCAGGCGATGAAGGTGCTCAAAAACGACGATCCAGGTGCAGCGCTACGCAAGGTGACGCTATTCTCCTCGGTGTTGTTTATCGGGTTTATGGCGGTCTACTTCGTCTTCACGCCGGTCAACATGTCGCTATGGCTCTCCGTTGTATTCGGAACCCTAGCAGGAATGGGGATTGGGCTCGTGACCGAGTACTACACCGGTGGCAAGCCTGTATTCCAGATTATTGAGGGTGCTCGCACCGGCCCAGCCACCGCGATCATCAGCGGCTTGGCACTCGGATTCCAGAGTGTCACCATGCCGCTTCTGATTATCGCTGGAGCGACCTTCCTGTCGTACTACTTCGGAGGATTCTACGGCTCAGCTATTGCGGGTATCTCGATGCTTGCAACTGTTGGCATCACTATGACGATTGATGCCTACGGCCCAATCGCTGACAACGCTGGCGGTATCTCAGAGATGGCGGAGCTTGGCAAAGAGACCCGCGCAATCACCGACAAGCTTGATCAGCTTGGCAACACCACCGCTGCAATCGGCAAAGGGTTTGCAATCGGGTCAGCCGGTCTTGCCGCTCTTTCGCTGTTCGGAGCTTACTCTGAGTCGTTTGCTGCGCGGAATGTCACGATCGACCTAACTCTGACAAATTCACACGTTATCATTGGTATCTTTATCGGTGCTGTGCTGCCGGGGGTGATCGCCGCGATGACGATGCGCTCAGTGGGGAAGGCTGCTGGACAGATGGTGACTGAGATTCGTCGCCAGTTTAAGGAGATTCCTGGCCTCCTAGAGGGCAAGGCTGGAGTGCGGCCAGAGGTATCCCGCTGCGTTCAGATCTCCACTAAAGCTGCGCTAACCGAGATGATGTTGCCTGGGATCATCGCTGTTGTGACTCCGGTGCTCGTTGGATTGGTGCTCGGTGCAAACGCACTTGGCGGACTACTCCTCGGAGTAACCGTTGTGGGCGCAGTGCTCGGTATCTTTATGGCTAACGCCGGTGGCGCTTGGGATAATGCCAAGAAATTCATCGAGCAGGGCCAGGTAGAAGGGGAGAAAAAGGGCGGCGATCTCCATAAGGCGGCTGTCGTTGGCGACACCGTAGGCGATCCTTGCAAAGACACCTCGGGCCCATCGCTTAATATCCTTATTAAGCTTGTCTCGATGATCTCCTTGCTCGTGGCTCCACTCTTGATGTAGCCACTCTTGATGTAGCCACTCTTGATGTAGCCACGATCGCCTCAAGGGCGACCAATAAAACGATAAAGGCCGCACTGGCATTCCCGGTGCGGCCTTTTTTGTACTGGAAAGCTACCAACCGGTGTTAATGCCCAGCTTCTACCCCAACGTGTGTGAAATCCACGACAAACAAATCGCCGTTTCCAGCTGTATAGACTAGACGCTCTGCAGGCTGGCTTGTGTCGATTGTTACAACACCAGAGATGATCTGCTCCGATATGCAGTGCTCGATCAGAAACCCCGCCAGAAGCACCATGTGACGAGGCTCCGCGCAGCCTGCGGCAATGTAGGAGTCCAGCGCTACTTTCTTGTCATGCTGGCCTCCCAGTGCCCGGTTGAGCTTAATGACGTCGGTCGCATCGAGGGTAAACACCTCACGGGCAAATGCCATCGTGAACTTTAGAAAGGCATGATCTGCAACCTTCTTCTGTGAGCTTAAGCCAGACAGGCGCACCTTAAATTCCTGTAAGGTCTTCTGCATCACATCATACTTACCATCGACAACAACGGCCTCTTGCGCCTCTTTGCTCAGATAGATACCTCCCGTAATAGGAGCACCATCTCCAATGATGGGCCGTCCGCAATAAAATCCATACGGAGCAATTCTGCTAGAGGACGGCGAGTAATGAGGGGAACGCACAATTCTTCGTAGTGCATCCAATCGCGACGCTGCGTTGGCCTCTGAGCAATCAACCTCTTTGGCGTCAGCAGGGGAGTCTCCTTTCTCCTCACCCGTAATAAGGCTCATGAAAGCTGCCACCTGTTGTCGCAGCCGCCGCATCGCCCGCCACACTGATGGGGTGCTAGATCGGATCTCTTGCGGTGGGTGCACTAAACGCATCGATACTCCATACCAGGCTCCTGGTTTTATCCCTGCTCCTGCGTTATGGAGCTGCTGCTTCATGCTGAACGGGTTGACCAGGAATTTCCCAGGAATCACCGAGATAAAATCATGGGAATACCGATCCCGCCCCCGGCCGAGATACCGTAAATCCGTAGGGGCATCCCCTAGATCCCAGTAAGAAATAAGCTTAGAAGCGCTTTAGCGACATGCAACCGACACTCCGCCTGGTCAAACACCACAGAGTACGGCGCATCCATCACATCGTCAGTCACCTCCTCGCCGCGGTGGGCTGGCAGGCAGTGCATGAATAGCGCTCCCTTAGAGGCAGCCTTCATCAGCGCGGCATTCACCTGATACGGGGCAAATGCCGCGTCGCGTTTCTCCTTTTCACCTTCCTGCCCCATCGAGGTAAAGGTATCCGCATACACCACATGCGCGCCCTTTACCGCTGCGATCGGATCATTCAGGGCACTTACCTCAGTGCCATGCCGACGGGCCAACACCTTGGCTGTCTGCACCTCTCCCCGTGGTAGCTCATACCCCTTGGGGGAGGCGATCCGGAAGTTGTAGCCATTCATCGCACACACCTGCATCAGCGAGGTGGCTACATTGTTGCCATCCCCCACAAAGCACACCACGGTGTCCTGCGGCGGCCGGGTCACAAACAGCTTCAGAGTCATAAGATCGGCAAGTGCCTGAGTGGGGTGATGTCGATCGCACAGCGCATTCACCACCGGAATCTGAATTGACTCCGCCATCTCAGCGATCACCTCATGAGAGTACACACGAGCAATAATCAGGTCGGCAAACCGTTCCAGATTGCGCGCAATATCTGGCACCGATTCGCGCCCGCGCTGGTTGTTGCCGCTAGCCAAAATCTGCGAGCTAGAGAGGAACACCGGCGTCCCTCCAAGGTAGGTTGTGGCCACCTCAAAAGCGACCTTGGTGCGAAGCGACGGCTTCTCAAAGATCATCGCCACAACATGCCCGTTTAGGATCTGCTCCCTGCGGACACCACGCTGGTGGGCGTTGCGAAACGACATCCCGCGTTCAATCACAGCCGCCACCTCGGACTGATTCAGGTCGGTAATTTTAGTGAGGTCGCGCCCGTGGAGCCCTGCTAGAGTGGTGCGGATCTGCTCAGCCGCGGAGTCAAGTTTCATAGGCTCATTCCTTTGCAAGGCTTAAAACACGCATCGCGCGAGCGGCATCCAGCTCATCAAGCACCAACATCACCTCGGTCCAACAGCTCATCTCCTCGCGCACGTTGATGCCGTGTTCAGCTAGTAACGAGTAGATAAAGGCCACCACCCCGGCGGTGGTTTCGATCTTCTCGTCAAAAAGCATCGTAATCTGCACCTGGTCCTCGGTGATCTTTCGAATCCTGCCCTTAAATGCCTCGCGAATCACCCCGAGATACTCAGTATTGGTGATAAGCGTAAGGGAATCCTCCCCCTCGACAAGATTAAAATCTCCACGGGCCAGCTTGATATCCCGCTGCAACCTATACAGCCGCTCATAGTCCCGCGGCTTGTCGATAATCGCCACTGCTATCTTGTTGCGCAGGCGCACCCGCGCGCGCCGCACCAGATCGATGATCCGTTTCTCGCTTGAGGCCTGATTCCTGATCCGTTGCAGATAGCGTCGACACGCCACCAACACGGCATCAAACTGGGAACTACCAAGATGGTCACAGATCTCACGGGCCAGGGCGGAATAATTAACCAGCCCACGCCGCATGCACTCCTTTACACTCGGACGCTCAGCGATATACCGATTAGTCTGTTCGGAGATGTTCATACGACTCTTAGTCCTCTGTCTGGAGCTTGGGCACTGTCTGGAGCTTAGGCACTGTCTGGAGCTTAGACGCTGTCTGGAGCTTGGGCGCTAACTTCCAACTCTTTTTCATCGTAAACACGACGATAGACGCGATCAAGATCTATATAGGCAAAATGTCCTATTTTAGACATATTTGTTTATATTGGCACAAAGGCTGACCCATTCAGGCCGGCGCTACCTCGGAGGGGCAGTGCAACGGGTTGACCCATCCAGTCTCAAGGCGCTAGCCTAGGAGAGCCTTTTTTGATACCGAGACAACGGAGCTTTACATGAAACTGTGGCAATCTAGCGTAAATGATTCCGATCCTATTCAGCGTGCCGTGGAGAGCTTTACAGTTGGTGATGACTGGCTAATCGACCGCCGGCTTACTCCGTGGGACTGCGCTGGCAGTATGGCACACGCCATGATGCTCCATAGCATCGGGGTGCTCTCAGCCGCCGATCTAGCCGCCGCACGCCAAGGGCTTGGCGAGATCCTCGCACTGGCGCGCGAGGGTAAGTTTGAGATCTCCTTGGCGGATGAGGACTGCCACACAGCGATTGAGAACTATCTCAGTACTCATCACGGCGAAGTCGGAAAAAAGATTCATACAGCGCGATCCCGTAATGACCAATCACTAACAGCGCTAAAGCTTTTTTTAAAAGATGCCACCCTCCGCACACAGCTTCACACCCTAACGCTGGCGGATGCCCTGCTGGCCTTTGCCCGAAAGCATCCCGTTCCGTTTCCTGGCTACACCCACATGCAAAAGGGGATGCCGTCTACAGTGCAGCTTTGGGCGGCCTCCTTTGCGGAGTCTTTACTTGATACAACACGGCTGCTTACGGCATGCGTCGACTTTGTTGATGCATCGCCTCTGGGCAGTGCTGCTGGCTACGGCGTGACAATCCCGATAAATCGCGAGCTCACCGCAGAGCTTTTAGGGTTTGCACGGGTACATCGGAACGTCATCACCACCCAGAATGGACGCGGCAAGAATGAGGCCGTGGTCTTAAGCGCACTTGCAACGCTCATGGCAGAGCTTTCAAAACTGGGGGCTGATCTACTTTTTTTCTCGCAGCGCGAGCTTGGGTATCTCACGCTACCAGAGCGTTTTTGCACCGGCAGCTCTATCATGCCACAAAAACGCAACCCCGATGTGCTCGAGCTCTTACGCGCCAAAGCCAAGGTGGTGGGCTCCCTCCATGCGCAGGTGCTCTCAATCATCACCGATCTGCCATCGGGGTATAATCGGGATTTTCAGCTTACCAAGGCTCCAGCATTCCAAGCGCTAGATATCACCGAGGCCTCCCTTACAATCCTATCTGCCCTAGTCCCTGAACTACGAGTGGATAGCTCTAAGTGTCAGGCAGCTCTAGAGCCGGAGCTCTTTGCTGCTGATATCGCAAATGAGCTTGTAGTGACGGGCAAAAGTTTCCGCGATGCCTACCGCGAGGTCAAATCAAGCCTGGGCTCACTTGCAGTTGACGATCCACGACAATTTATCGACCGTAAAATACACACCGGCGCGCCTGGCAACCCAGGGCTCGATCATGTGCAAGAGGAGCTGGCAAAACACCGCAGCGAGACCGCGCAACGGCTGGCGACCTTTGAGGGCACCCTAGGTCGACTCTTTCACCCGGCGGTCTCTTCATGAAACAACCAGGCTAGAGCCCCAAACTGAGATATTTGATATTGAGATACTCCTCGATCCCATATCTGCCGCCTTCCCGACCGATTCCAGATTCTTTAACCCCTCCAAATGGAGCTTGCGGGGCCGAGATAGCACAATCATTGATCCCCACCATCCCAAACTGCAGCGCCTCAGCTACTCGA
>JBILUF010000158.1:0-6340 GCA_044371155.1 Bdellovibrionota bacterium | reverse complement strand
ACGCGGGTCGAAGGCGGTGCTTAAAACCCTCGATGAACTTCAGTCCACCTACGGCGACGACCGCTACCGCGCAAGCGCGCTGCTGCGCCGTGTGGCCGCAAGCGGAGCAACGTTCACCGCAGCGTAAGATTTTTTTCTTGAGGGAAAGCAGCGTATGACAGAGGCATTTATTGTTGGCGGAGTGAGGACAGCGATCGGCTCGTATGGCGGCTCGCTCTCATCAGTACGGGCAGATGATCTAGCAGCATTCGCACTCAAAGCCCTCATCACCCGCTATCCTGGAGTGCCCAAAGAGGCAATCGCCGATGTGGTGCTAGGATGCGCCAATCAAGCTGGCGAGGACAATCGAAACGTAGCCCGGATGGCGGCCCTTTTGGCAGGGCTTCCAATCTCCGTCCCCGGGCAGACTGTTAATCGCCTGTGTGCCTCAGGGCTTGAGGCCACGGCAAGTGCTGCAAAGAGTATCAGAACTGGGGAAAGTGAGCTCATGATCGCTGGCGGCGTAGAGCAGATGTCACGCGCCCCGTGGGTGATGGCCAAGCCAACTGCTGCGTTCTCGCGCACCCCTGAGGTTTTCGACACCACCATGGGCTGGCGCTTTATAAATCCCGCTCTCAAAGAGCTCTATGGCACCCATTCGATGGGGGAGACTGCCGAAGAGGTGGCCACACAGTGGAAGATCTCCCGTGAAGCGCAGGATAATTTTGCACTCCAATCCCAGCACAAAGCCAAGGCCGCTATCGAGCGTGGACGGTTTGACCGCGAAATCGCCCCGATTCAGGTGCCAGCGGGCAAGGGGCAGATGATGGCACTAGGCCGTGACGAGTTCCCACGACCCGACACAACCATCGAGGCGTTAGCGAAACTGCGCCCCGCCTTCAAAAAGGACGGCTCCGTTACCGCTGGCAACTCCTCTGGAATTAACGATGGCGCCGCGGCACTACTACTGGCCTCGGCGAAAGCCGTCTCAACCTATGCGCTGCAGCCGATTGCTCGGGTGGTGGCCTCGGCTGTCGCCGGTGTTGAGCCGCGTACGATGGGAATCGGTCCTGTGCCGGCAGTGCGTGCGGTGCTTGAGCGCACCGGGGTAAAGCTCTCGCAGATATCGGTGATTGAACTAAACGAAGCGTTTGCAGCTCAGGGTCTAGCCTGCTTGCAAGAGCTTGGGATTGACCAAAGCGACCCGCGGGTGAATCCAAATGGCGGCGCGATCGCGCTCGGGCATCCGCTTGGGATGAGCGGGGCGCGCCTTGTGCTAACAGCAGCACATGAGCTAAGCGAGACAGGCGGTCAGTATGCGCTTTGCACCATGTGTGTTGGTGTGGGGCAAGGGATGGCGATGCTGATTGAGCGAGCCTAAGGTCGATAGTCTAAGAGGCTTGGAGCTTTCAATGGCGAACATCTATGAGTTTGATGGGTTTATTCCGGTCGTTGATCCCAGCAGCTTTGTGCATCCCAACGCCACCGTTACCGGCAATGTGATTATCGGTAGAAATGTCTACATTGGGCCAGGTGCCGCGATCCGCGGCGATTGGGGTGGGATTGTGATCGAAGATGGCTGCAATGTGCAGGAGAACTGCACCGTGCACATGTTCCCAGGAGTCACCGTGCAACTCAAAGAAGGCGCTCATATCGGTCACGGCGCTATTATTCATGGCGCTGAGGTGGGTAGAAACTCGCTGGTAGGAATGAATGCGGTGCTAATGGATAATGTAAAGCTTGGTGATGAGTGTATTGTTGGAGCCCTCACATTCATTGCAGCAGAGACGGTGATTCCAAACCGTAAGGTAGTGGTGGGCAATCCTTCCAAGATTGTGAAAGATGTCTCCGATGAAATGCTGCGCTGGAAGACCGAGGGTACGGCGCTATATCAAGCACTCCCTGCGCAGCTGATGCGCTCCCTTAAACCTTGCGAGCCGCTAAGGGAAGTACCAAAGGATAGGCCCACCCAGATGACTACTTATAAGCCTTGGAAAAGTTCATAACCCCTTCTTTACTGAGTTTCTGTATGACCGCTCGATCCTCCGTCTTTGGACTGCCGCGCTGGCTTGCGTGGGCGGCGATATTCTCTTTGCTAGCCCGGCTATTCCTTTTGAATGCACCAGAGCTGTTACCGGAGGAGGCCTATTACTGGAATTACGCAGTGCATCTGGCCCCGGGCTATCTCGATCACCCTCCCCTTTCAGCCTGGTTGATTGCAGCGGGCACGAGGGTTTTTGGTCTCACTGAGTTCGGAGTGCGAAGTGGCGCGTTGCTTTGCTGTTTTATCACCGCAGTGTTTGTGTTCCATACCGCGCGGCGGATCGCTGACCCCACCGCCGCGGCGGCAGCAGTGGCGATCTTTCTAGTCGCCCCCTATTTCGTTGGGAACTCCTTCTATATCACCCCCGATGCCCCGATGGTAGCAGCCTGGGCGGGCGCGATCTATTTTTTGGTTTGCATCATTCAAGGCGGCAGGAATGTGCTGCTCCGACACTGGCTGGGCCTTGGGATCAGTATAGGGCTGGGGCTACTTTCAAAATACTCGATAGCGTTGGTTGGGCTTGCAGCTTTTATCACTTTTGTCGTCGACCGCGATCTGCGGCGTTGGTTTCTGCGTCCTGAGCCGTATCTGGCCGCAGCCCTCGCTGTAGTGATCTTCTCCCCGGTGATTTACTGGAACGCCACCAACGACTGGGCATCCTTTGCCTTTCAGGGCACACGGAGGCTCTCTCAGGCACCCGAGTTTGCCCTGCATGAGGCTTTAGCTCACCTGCTTGCGATGGTATCACCGGTGGGATTTTTTGTGGCGATTGCGGTGTTGTTTAGCAAAGCGCGTGGCAACATGCTGACCTCTCATGCACGAGAGGTGCGATTTTTAAAGCTCGCCTTTGCGGTGCCCGTTGCAGTCTTCCTGTTTTCGAGCCTGCGCCATGAGCCGCGGTTTACCTGGATGGGGCCACCATTTCTTGCTCTGCTCCCCTTGTTGGGCGCCCATCTCAGCGGTGCCCTGACCGTTACTCTACCGGGGGCAAGACTAGCGCTGGCCGGATGGAGATTTTTTCTAATCTCCACCATCGTTGCCTTTGTATTTTTCTGGAGCTTCTTGGGCGTTGGGATACCGGGGCTTGGCTACTCTGCTAAATGGAAAAGGCTTATCGGCTGGGAGGGCCTTGGAGGGCGCTCGCTAGAGATTACGCAGGAGCTCACCTCTACCACCAGCAAAGAGGCGTTTATCCTTGGAATGGACAAACACTACACTGCTGCCGAGCTTGCATTTTATACTGCAAAACACGCGGGCTTATCTGGCGCGCTTCGACCCACTGTGGTCGGCCGTGCCGCTGTGGGGATTGAAAGCTTGATGTGGAATTTCTGGAGCCAGGGGTATGAAATTACGGGTCGACCAGCCGTGATAGTTAGCCGCTACCGCGGCGACCTTGAGTTCCCCGAGCTTACGGCAGCATTTGAGTCACTCGGCCCGATTGAGGAGTACCGCGCCAGCGCCAACGGCAAACCGGCTGGATTGTATGTGCTGCGCCGCGGGTATGGCTTTAAAGGTGGCGAGCTGATCAAATCACTGCATCAACTGCCGAACGAAGAATAGCCGGGGAGGGCGTCTGACTCCGCACGGATGCCACTACCGCAACTTAAAAGCCACGTAATTGCTCCTTGGAGCGCGACCGTCCCGGTCGCAATTGCCTGCAGGTGAAACATGCAGCTTAAAATACGGTGATGGGCGAGCACCACCAACTTGGTTGTCCCGGATCGGCACTGCGAACAATTGCGGGCAAGATGCCCGCGCTCCGCTCGGTCGCGAAGGATCGGCACTGCGAACAATTGCGGGCAAGATGCCCGCGCTCCGCTTAGTTGCACCGGATCGGCACTGCGAACAATTGCGACCAAGATGGTCGCGCTCCGCTTGGTCGCGAAGGATCGGCACTGCGAGCAATTGCGACCAAGATGGTCGCGCTCCAAAACAGCCGCATTCGCGATCTACCCGCACATCGCTCGACTGCGAGCCCTCCGCACGCATCGCACCACTAACCCCCTGGCCTCGAAAACTGCCCCCTCACAGGCTCCTGATGATGTGCCATGCCAACGCTAAATGCCCTAAACAAGGCCCTTAACCGTTCAAAAATTGGGGAGGTTACGCCCGCGATGAATTATATAATAACAGTTGGTATGAGTGGCGACCGTATAGCAACGAGCACCCCCCATGGAGCGCACTCCGCGCCAGCGAGAGTGCCTGAGGATAGGATCCTTGAGGTGCCAATGCAGGAGGCCCGCATGCTCCTGGGCACAGATTGCAAGCAGTACCTCTCGACCCTCGGGGTTGCAACCTGTACAGCGATCGTTGTTTCGGTTCCCAGTATCGGGGCGGCCATGTTGTTTCACGAGGCACCCAACCTCGGGCCTCGCATCGAGGAGGCGATTGCACGGTTCGCCCGAAAGCTCCAAAAGAGCCAGGCCGAATTTGATCAGTTTCGCTCAGAGGTGCAGTTCCATATCGAGATCGGACCGATGTCGCTCGCTAAGATGTCCCAGGCACAACAGGCTGAACGACTCGCTAGCCTTGCCGAACAGGTGCGGGAACACTTTCCTACTGCCGATCCACTCCCTCTGGCGCAGATAACGACTCGAGTAGATCCATCAGAGAAATCTGTCTCGTTGATTTTTGATAGTAGGACGGGGTCGCTTGCGCGCTACAGCACCTGGGGCGGAGAAGTAGATAGCCCACCACTAGCAGATTTTGCCTCTATAAAACTCCCACCACGCAACGCTGCGTAGTTATAAAGTGTTCCAGCACCAGCGTGCCGACCGCACCATGCCTCACGCAAAATCAGATATTCATTGATCCAGGAGCTGGGATAAACGACGGAAAGACTCAAAGCATTCACCCCCCCATGCGGGGTGAAGCGAGCCATGGCGAGCGAGAGGGGCGGCAGCCCCTGGGCTCGAATGCCGAATGGGAAATGAAGCGAGCCATGGCGAGCGAGAGGGGCGGCAGCCCCTGGGCTCGAATGCCGAATGGAAAATAAAGCGAGCCATGGCGAGCGAGAGGGGCGGCAGCCCCTGGGCTCGAATGCCGAATGGATAATAATTCCGAATGGGAAATATGGAGCTGAAGGGACTTGAACCCTTGACCCCCTGCTTGCAAAGCAGGTGCTCTAGCCAACTGAGCTACAGCCCCAGAAATCTGGGCGACTAACCTTCGTCACTCGCAGCCTCACAGCTACAAAGAAACGGCCTGAGGCCAAAAAAGCCCCACAGCAACCGTCTCTCTTAAGCGACGTGGTGGGCCAGGGAAGAGTTGAACTTCCGACCTCACGCTTATCAGGCGTGCACTCTAACCACCTGAGCTACTGGCCCCCGTCCAAAGAAACGCTGGTGACAATAACGACTCCCCCTGTGCATGTCAACAATCTGTAAGGATATTGGGGACTTTCACTCGGTGGCGAATCGATCTGAAAGGGTCTTCCCATCTAAACAGTAAAGAGGGTACAAAACCCTTAGTGAGGGCTTAAATAACAGCAACAATAGCGAGAGCTTACGGCCGCAACTGGGCTATAATCGTTCTAGAGCTGTTAATATTTGGGCCTGAGGTGCCGATACTACTGGTAGAATTTATTAGAAGGAAAGGTCGCCTTCGAGCATTCAGTTCTACTTCTAAACTCTAGCTTTGAGCCGCTCAAGATTATCCCCTGGCAGCGGGCGGTCACTATGTTCTTTCTCGGCAAGGTCGAGGTCGTCGAGGAATACGAACACAACATCCGCTCTGTTTCTATTGCAATCAAAGCCCCCGCAGTCGTGCGGCTCCTAAAGTTCGTTCGGATTGGACGCAAGACTCCCCCACTCTGTCGCACTAACATCCTCGCTCGTGATAACTTTCAGTGCCAATACTGCACGAAGGTGCTCACCAGCAAAGAGGCCACCCTGGATCATGTGGTACCACGCAGCCAAGGAGGAAGAACTACCTGGGAAAACGTGGTATGCTGCTGCACCGCATGCAATCGCAAAAAGGGCGGAAGGACCCCCTCTGAGGCACGCATGCCACTGCAAAAACGTCCGGCTCGACCCGATTGGTTGCCGGTATTGAGCTTTAAGTTACATGGCAAAGTCCCATCAGCCTGGCACCTCTTCCTCCAACAGCCCAAGAACAGCGGCTGAGGTCTGCGCTGCGCTCTCTTTACTCCAAGCAGCCGCACCTCTAGCGCCCATCATTCAAGCGCTCGGGGCCGATTCCCGGCTTCACCTTGTCGGCGGCACCGTTCGTGACGCCTTGAACGGGGAGACGCCAGCGGACTTCGACCTCTGCACGGCTCTACCTCCTGAGGAAGTACTCTCACGACTCACGAGAGCA
>JBILUF010000157.1:0-6342 GCA_044371155.1 Bdellovibrionota bacterium | reverse complement strand
GAGGCAGGAGCTCAACATCAATAAACAGCTTTAAATTATCGGGGGTGACCTTCGCGGTGAAAGCCAGTCGAGTCGAGTTCCTAGAATAAAGAACCTTCATCTTTTAATAACAGTGCGCATATCCCCCAAACTCCCACCGACGATTGAATAGCTATGAACCGAGATACCATAGGTATTCGTAAGGTGTTGTCTTAATTATACCGCGAGCTTTGGGATTCGACTACGGACCTTAAATCGTAGGTTTAGTAGTAGGTTCAGGGGGATTGGACAAGCTGAGGCGTTGTCCCTAAACCTCTCCCCGCAAGGCGGCATCCCAATATTGCCTGGTGCCGGAATGAAGTCGCGCCCCTACCCGGGTGATCACCTGAGAGGCAAGAAAACACGCCGCACGAGCTGCCTCGCGCACCGCCACCCCATTTGTAACCCCATACAAGAAAGCTCCAGCGAACATATCCCCCGCCCCTGTGAGATCACGCGGCTCACATGGAAATGCATCGACATGCAAAGATTCTCCTTGCCAGCGCACCCAGGCCCCACTTGCCCCGGCTGTCACCACGACATTGGGATAACGCTCACTTAAGATCCTGAAAGCAGCCTCACGATCAGACGCACCGCTTAAAGCCAAGGCTTCAGTCTCGTTACAGAAGACAAGATCAGCCTGCGCCGCTATAGGCAGTAGGGCATCTCCAAAGGACTGAATAACCCATGCCTCCGAGCAGGTAAGGGCTATCTTGCACCCGGCGCGTTTAGCGGCCTCGGTCGCCGCACGAATTGCTCCCTGTCCCTTTTCAGGATTTGCAAAGAGATACCCCTCAATGAACACCCACTCAGAAAGGGCGATAGACTCGGTGGATACCTCAGATGCGGAGAGCTCCCCTGAGATAGCCAAACAGGTGCGCATAGTACGCTCGGAATCGGGGGTGACCAACACAGCCGAGGTACCCGTGATCCCACCGACGACTGGCGGGTTCACCAGATTGATAGAGAGTGCTTCACTCTCCCCAGCAAAAAACAATCCGTACCGATCATCACCAATCCTTGAGCACAAAGCGGTGCGCCCCCCAAGTTGGGTGATCGCGATAATAGAATTAGCTACGGATCCACCGCTGGCCAGCGCTGGAGAACGATCCTCAACCGCGCTTAAAAGCTGCTGCTGCTCCTCCGCAGTTACCAACCGCATCGTGCCTTTTTCCAGCCCCAATGCGGCGAAGGACTCCTCTGGAACATCAACGAGGATGTCCACAATTGCATTTCCTATCCCAAGAACGTCGTATAATTTCATGCTGGATTGATACCCGGAAGCGCCGAATAACTCAACGGATGTTTAGCTCTACGTTGTAGGAGGTCATCAAATGATCGCAGGGGATGGCGCCGAGGCATCCCGCGAGGAGTCCCTCCCAAACGGGCTAGATACAACAGTATCCGGATACAAGACTGGCTTGACTTCCTACCTACGTTAGGAGCAGCTCTGCCGAGAGGCGCTCGGCTACTCCAAAAAATGAAGCAACTCGCATCACCACCTCATCCACCACGGCATCGGGGCAACTTGCGCCCGCGGTGACCATAATTGTCACGGGGTCAGCTCCGCGCGGAAGCCAGCCGGGGCTCTCCACCACCTCCATAGTACGCCACTTTAAATGACGTATGCGCTCGACATCTAACATCTCGGTAGCATCTTGAATGTAGAAGGTGGGAAGATGCTCCTCAAGGAGCTCCACAAGGTGCGAGGTGTTAGAAGATTTATAGCCCCCCACCACAATAGCCAAGTCTCCTCCCGAGGCTATGAGCCCCTTCACGGCCTCCTGGTTATCCCAAGTCGCGTAGCAAAGGGTATCACGGGTGTCGGCGAAGTATCGCGACAGCTGCTCATCCCCCACCCGCTGACGCATCGCCTCTTTCAAAAGCTCTGCAATCGCCAAGGTCTCACTGGCCAGCATGGTAGTCTGATTCACCACCCCGATACGCTCCAAATCGCGCTCTGGTGAAAAACCCTCTGAGTAACGCCCCTCGAAATCTGCGAGGAACGAATCGAAGGGCTTTTCCTGGCGGATATATCTGGCAAGGTTCTCTGCCTCGTTCATATCGCGAATAACCAGGCTTGGCGCTCCACTTCGGGCATGCGAGAAGGTGGCGCGAGTCTCCTCATGGACCTCTTTGCCGTGAATGATCACTGTAAATCCACCACGCCCAAGCTCTTCGGAACGCTTCCATACCTTCTCGACGAAGGGACAGGTGGCGTTATACTGCTGGGGATCAATCCCAAGCTCTGCGAGCTTTTGGAATAGTTCGCGGGTCGTGCCAAAGGCGGGCACTATCACTACATCATCAGGCCGGAGCTCTGCAAAAGGGATCAACTGGGTTCCATCGGTTTTCTGCAGAAACCTCACCCCCCGCTCCTGCAGATCCCCATTTACCTGTGGGTTGTGAATCATCTCACTTAACAAAAACACCCGCTTGCCCGGATTCTCATCAAGGGCGCGATAGGCTATCTCTATTGCGTTCTCCACCCCAAAGCAGAACCCAAAATGCCTCGCCACCTTAAACCGCACCGGCCCAAGGTCGATGACAAAAGGAGCAAAGTCTTTCTTGCGCGGGTCCTGCGACCGACGTGCCTGTTTAATGGCTCCAATCACCGGAGATCGATAAATGGAGGGAATTTCAAACTTTCTGCCCATAGCTCTGCAACTATAGCACGACCAGGGCCAAAGCCTAAAATCGGCATATTGGAGGTCCGATGTGGTCCGCTATGCGCGCCATCCACCTCGTAAACAGGTGACGTAAGGCACCTCAACCCCCCTCCCTGAGCCACCTCAAGTGCAAATGATACCGCTCCCAAATAATCGCGTGCGAGTAGGTCCGGAGCACTCGCCAGCTAGCAACTCACCGCAGATTAAAACGGTAGCGTTGCCGCGGGATCTCGAGAGATGACCTGCACGCCGAGCAAACGCGCATCCCCCAACGACCCCCTACGCCAGCCAAAATACGGAGGCTCGACCGTCACCGCATACTGCAAAAACACCTCCCGGTCCTCTCCTGGACAGAGCAGCTCGACTTTCGATATTGCATCCCCCTGCAGCGGCACCAGCTGCAAAGCCGCCCCAACTGCAGAGACCTTTACAGTGGGAGTCATTGCTACACCGGGGGGACGAGAGGCACGAAGATACAGCGCAGTGGTTTCAGCCCCCGGCGCACACAACACCCATCCCTGTGCCTGCATCCCGGTCCAACGAAAAAATCGTGCTCCGTCTCGCTCCCACGGATAAAACCCATACTGACTAAAGCTCCCCTTGATTGCGATCGCCGGTATCAGAGCTATCGCTACTGCCACAGCCCAGCCGCGATGATTTGTTGCAACGATGCCAGCGCGAGTAGCAGCTCCACCCGCTGCGGCAATCGCTCGTGGCTCTACGGTGGCAGCCAGCAGCGCTCCAAACAATATCGCCACCTCGCAGAACTCAATATGCGGCCCAAAAAGGAGCGCTACTGCAAAGGCCCCAAGCGTCCAGCGCACGAGCGGTGCGGCTGATTGTCGCAGACGAAAACTCGACACTAGCGCGAGGAAACACAGGAACCCTAGCACTCCAAGCTCTGCCGCCAACCCTAGGTAGAAGTTATTAGAATTATCGCTCCAAAGCGGCTGCACCCCTTCAGCTCCGGTGGAAAGCTGCACCACATAGTCACGGTACCGTTCCAGCCCAATCCCCAGCCACGGATTTGCCGCGAGCAATCGAGCGCTAATCTGAAGGAACACTGCACGGCTAAAGAAAGTTTGGGAGACATTAGATACTACCACTCCATCCGCCACTCGACGCACAGTCTCGGGCATCGAAGGTGCCGTCGCCAACTGCCGCACCGAGGGGAAACCGTTCAGTACGGCTATCAAGACAAGTGCCGCCAGCGCCGCCCCCACTGCGAGACGGGGGCGCCGCAGCATCGCACCGGCAGCCACAATCAAAAGCCCTAGGGCCCCGATGCGAGAACCGGAAAACGCCACCAGCACAAGACTCATCATTACAATTCCGCGGGTCAAAGTAGCCCACCGCGGGGTGCATCGCCGCGCATACTCCCACAGGATTGGGAGCATCAGTAGCATGGCCACCCCAAAAGCATTCGGATCGGTAAATGTTGCTGGGATACGCTGCAGAGTGTCCCAGAACTTTTGCTGTAGGGTGAAGGTGGCCGAGAGAGCCTCGCCGCGAGATTGCATCAGGAGCTGCCACCCTACCACCGGCATTCCCGCCATAAGCCCCACCACTAGCCCAGCGCAGAGCGCATCGAACTTGCGCGAGGCATGGGCAAACACTGCGGCGATTCCAAGGATCGTCACAAGGCGCGCTATCCAGTCGAGGGTGCGTATGGGAGCAGTCGTATTGCCCCTGTACCAGGCAAGAAGCTGCTCCAGCTGTTCCCAAATAGAGAGACTGCCATTGCGCCCCACCAGGTACCAAGCGCTCTGCGCCGAGTGCTCAGTCCAAAGCTCTACCCCCAGCCAGGCAACTGCTAGCATCCAAAGGGGCAGCGCTGCCCCCAACCAACCGGATCTAATCTGGCCTCGTTCAATCCAGAGGAACAAAAGCGCAACTGTTGCGACCGCGGCAGCTCCTCCCAACGGAGAGAGCACCACCGCCACTCCTAGCACCGCACAGTGCGGTTCACTAATTCGTTGCGATATATACCTAAATGCCCCAGCGCGCAGCGCCCACATCAGCGCTCCTGTTGCCACGACTGCAGCGCCCACCCCCAAAGATAGACGCAAGCCTTGCAGAGCAGCCAGCGCAAGCAGCACTCCCCCCAAGGCCCATCGCTGAAATCGTTCAGAGCTACCAGACATGCAACAAGCTCCGTCTACGGTGGACTGCAGATGAGTTAAAAATCGTGATGCGCATCTTGTCCCCTGTAGGGCAACCGTGGTTTTACCAATTTAGACCGCTGGGGAGGAGCTAAAGAGGCACGGCAATCACTCGTAGTGGCATCTCCCTTTTACCCCACTACCGCTGGATTAGCTCACCCGCCGGAGCTCTCTTTACCCTTGGCGCTGCCACCACCTAACCAGCGGTGTTGATGCTGACTTAGATCCTCAGTGCCGCCTTCCCACCACAGAGCCACCTCATCTCGGGCAAATAGATCCGAACTATCATCGGGTCTGCGCGACAGGTCTTTCAAAAGCTGCCGCAGATCTTCCCCTAAACCCTTCCGCTGAAATATGCCGACCGGCCCAATGCGGCCAGAGAATCGTGTCATCCCACCCGGCGCTATCACCAGCGATCTCTCATTGCCAAGGGCGGGTAGGCTTTCAAGATCATAGCCGCCTAACAGCCTGATATCCGAGCGCCCCGGATCTACAACGGTGGCAACATGCAGACCCAGGAACCGGCCCTCTCGGATACTGAGCGCGAACATCACCCATTGCTGTGAGACAGCTTTGAGCTCTGTGAATCGATACCAGGCACCGCCACTGGGGCTCCCCAAGAAAACCATCGGTCGAGGCCCTTCCACATCCCCCACTAGCAGCAGGGCATATCCGGTTTCGAGCTTACTGCCCGGCTCTGATTTGGAGAGTAAAAGCACCCGCTCTCCAGGCGCCGGCAACTTCTTAAACTTAAACCAACTCACCGCTAGGAAATCTGTGCCCGTCTGAGGCTCCAGCACAGGACTGGATGCGAACTGCACTCCGCCGGCCTGCCCCGCAGCGATGGACTGGGGAAACAACTCATCTACTCCGGGTTGGGGGGCTTGCCGCGACTTGAAAAAGCCGCCGAAGTGGGCCGCTACAAAGAGTGGGCCGACAAAGCAGAGCAAAAATATCAACGCTAGGAAAGCTGAATGCAGCACTCTCCGCACCGCGTACCCATCTCCTCCCGAAGCTGCGCCGTCTGCGCCGGTAAAGAGCCCGACGATACTAAAACGTCGGAGGGGATTTTCTGAAATAACTGCGGACCGGATCGAGTCTCCGATTGGAAGGATGAAGAACCCAGCATCTGAGCGCGGACCCACGAGCGGCACTCCCGGGAGCTGCACCTGTGCGTTGGCACTCTGCTTCATAGCACCTACCTACTCATCACCGAGTAAATCACTACTGAGCAAAACACCGCTGAGTAAAACAACACTTAATAAAGCATAGCCCAACAACACAGCTCTGCAGTCACAGGCTTCAAACAGCAGGATTAACCCAACAAAGAGTAGCTCAAGCTCACAGAGCCAACCTTAATACACAACGGCGCACCACACGTAAGCTGAACGTTGACCTTATTACTCGGCCTTGATCTCAGCATCAGCGGCTGCCTCATCTGCAGAAGCAGCGGTGGCTTCATCGGCGTCTGCCTTCTTGCCACGCCCTTTTCG
>JBILUF010000156.1:0-6349 GCA_044371155.1 Bdellovibrionota bacterium | reverse complement strand
ACGGACCCCCAGTCAAACATCGCTGACTCGACGCCGACTCTTGGCCGATTCGCTTCAGCATGAGCACTCTCACCGAGTATCCCGATGCGGCCGACTACGATGGTCAGGCCCATCAAGGTGATACGGCAAAGATGCGCCCAACCGATTAACGCGATGCTGCTTCTTTTCTCTCGGCCCATTCCTCTCCCTCGGGGAAAAAGTTCACCCCTTCAATAAACTTAGTGTGGAAATTACCACTTCGGAAATCGGGGTGATTAAGGATGCGGCGGTGCAACTCAATGTTGGTACTTATGCCATCAATCAAATACTCATCCAGCGCCACTAGAAGCTTCTGAATGCAAGTCTCCCTATCTTTTGCGCGGCAGATAAGCTTAGCGACCAGGGAGTCGTAGTACGGCTGCACGGTGTATCCCGTATAGAGCGCTGAGTCGACGCGAACTCCGTTGCCGCCGGGCGGGTGATAGCTTTGAACTAGACCAGGAGACGGAATGAGGCGACGTGGGTCCTCTGCATTCACCCGCACCTCGATGGTATGGCCGCTTATCTTTACATCCTCTTGGCGCAGCGAAAGCTCCTCGCCCGCAGCTAGGCGGATCTGCTCCTTCACAAGATCGAAGTCCACCGCCATCTCTGTTACCGGATGCTCCACCTGGAGGCGGGTGTTCATTTCGATGAAGTAATACTTCTGATTTTCGATGTCAGCGAGGAACTCCATCGTGCCGACATTCGTGTATCCTACCGACTTCGCTAGCTGCACGGCTGAGTTCTGAATCGCCTCTTGCAACTTTGGTGGAAGACCGATCGACGGCGACTCCTCAATAATCTTCTGATAGCGACGCTGAATCGAGCAGTCACGAATACCTAAATGAATGACATTCTGGAAATGATCGGCAGCGATCTGCACCTCGATATGCCTTACTCGTCTTAGGTACTTCTCCACCAAGAGATGCCCATCACCAAAGGCAGCAGTCACTTCACGCTGAGCTGTGTTGAAGGTCTGCACAAAATCGTCTGGTTTCTCGACGATCTTCATTCCTCGCCCACCACCCCCGGCGCAGGCTTTAAGCAGTATCGGATATCCAGCTGCCTCAGCCACTCCCATCGCCTCGGTAGCATCTAGAAACCCGCGGCTATCTCCTGGAATCGTAGGAACTCCAGCCTTATCCGCGGCGCGACGCGCCCGCGCCTTGTCACCCATGGCGCGCATATTACGCACCTGTGGCCCAATGAAGGTTATTCCACAACTGCCGCAGATCTCAGCAAACGCAGCATTCTCACTCAAAAAACCGTACCCAGGATGAATGGCGTCAGCGCGAGTCGCAACCGCGGCCGACATAATCGCAGCTATGTTAAGGTAGCTATCCTTCGCCAAGGCGGGTCCGATGCAGACACTTTCAGATGCAAGCTTTACGTGCAGCGCCTCGGCGTCGGGGACAGAATGTACAGCAACTGTCTTAATGCCCAGCTCATGACAAGCGCGAATGACGCGCACTGCGATCTCACCGCGGTTTGCGATCAGTACTTTTTTAAATGGAGGCTTTTGCACGGCTTGCTCCTACAGCTATCTCTTTATCGCCCTTGGCCACTCTGGGCCAACAGAGGTGCGTCATTGGGCACCACTCATACTTACTGCGCGATGAGGAACAGGACCTCACCAAACTCAACCACCTCTCCTTCGCTAGGCAAGATTCTCTCGATCACGCCATCAAACGGAGCATCGATCTCATTCATGACCTTCATCGCCTCTATGATGCACAAGGTGGAGCCTTTCTTAACGCGATCCCCTTCCTTAACGAATGGCTCAGCGTCAGGCGATGGCTTGCGATAGAATGTTCCGACAATCGGGGACTCAACCTTCTTGGCATTGGAGTGGATCTGCACACCACCGTGAGCGTCGTTATTTGCTGGCGCAACCGCGGAGGACGCGATGGCCGGCTGAATCGGCCCAGCCAAATGCGGCTGTTGAGCAACAACCGTAGTGACAACCTGGCCGCGAGCTATTTTGATCCGGGTACCAGCATGCTCAAGCTCAAACTCATGGATCTCATTCTCCTTGAGCATCTGCAAAATGGTCTGGATGTCCTTCATCTCCATCGCCACTATCAACTCCAATTGAAAACTAGACAGCTTTAAGGTGTGCGAGCATCCAGCTCACCCCCCTCCCCGGATCTGCGAGAGACCTCGCCTGGGGATTGCCCCAAGAGGCAACCCAAAAGGTTTAGAGGGCGGATATTGCCACAAGCTGAGGGATAACTCCAGCGGGCTAGACTAGTGATTCTAGTAGGTTATCGCGCCTACTGCGGCAACGAGGGTTAAGATGAGCCTGCTGCCGCTGCTTAAACGCAGCGAGTAGCAGGCACCTTTAAGGAAGACTCCAAACTACCGACAGCGCCATCAGCGGCCGGCAGACTTCCGTTCCAAGGCAGGAAAGACTCTCTGGCGAACGGAGCTGCAGCTTTGTGACAGCGAGCTCTTATTCGCAGTTATTGTAGTCGCCAAAGCTTACGCTAAAGGAGGCTGAGGCCCGTACGGTTCTACCTGCCCCCCCAGTTCCAGTGAGAGTTACAGTTACCGTGGTAGGACCAATCGCGCCGATTGCCGCTGAGGAACCGATAAAGGTCTTCTGTCCGCCGCCAGCGTCAGTAAAAAAGGCCTGCAGAGATTTATCTGATGAGTTTGGCTCCACCACCGCTCCGCTGGCAATTCCGATATCTCCCGATTCGAAAACACCATCGATTGAATAGCTGTAGGAGGTAAAGGTAATCCGCTGATCGGTCTCATTGCTCACAGTAAACCTAATGAGCGAGTCTGTGTATGGCTCCGATGTTATATCTGCTCCAGACCCGCAGCTACCCTGCACCGTATCTACGGTGAATCCGCTCTCGCCATTCTCAATCACGGCCACGCCGGTAACACTCACGCCCGGCGTTGAGGTAGAGCCTCCACCACCGCCAAGAGTACCGCCACCAGCTCCAGGAAATCCGTTAAATCCATCTGGGATCGGCGGGCTACAAACCACAGTGACGAACTGCCGTTTATTCCCCCCTACCGGCAACCGGCAACCAAATAAATAACTACCTGGCTTCTCACACCCAAGCGTGCCGCTCATTGCGCCGCTAGCATCAGTGATCTCAGAGCCCTTGGATGGCTCAATGATGGCGACTCCCTCCTCGCTATCGCAGCTAATGCGCGTCAAAGGAATCCCATTACCACCTGAGTCCCGTACCACAACCGAGAATCCAGATGTGTCAGAAACATCCAACTCCTTATTGGTCACGTTAATGGCGATTGATCCAAGCGTGGATGGCGGCACATACGGGTCCTGGCCAGCCTCGCCCTGTCCAGAGCCGCCGCCACCAGTGCCTCCGCAGCCAACCAGTAATCCAGCGAAGGACACCAGCCCCATCGTCAACCCAACTTTAATTCCCCTACCGAGCTTCATCTGTTCTATATTCATAGCTACACTCGTTTGCGAAAACCTACCCAGCCAAATACCTGCCCTACAATTATATCCAACAGAACGTTACGGGTCGGTCGATTCCGGTGACCCGCTCGCGAGCTCCGTCTCATCAGATCCCACACCACCACCAATAGGAAGATCGGTGACGACTGTTGCGGTAAGAATCCCCTCATTTGTTGATAGCAAATCACCAGCTGAGGTTATCCCATTGACGTATACGCCAATATTCATCACAAATGGCGGCTCCGGGAGCTGGTTGCGGTTGAATACGAGCCATTGTCGAATCTCAAATGGCACTACTGGAACTTGAGAGACCGCTGAGTTTGGTAGCCCCGCAAAACCTGGTGGCAGAGTTGTAGGAATATCCCCCTCCGCTGGAGTTCCATTTGGCCCCAAGACTCGAGAGAGGCTGTAGGTTGTCGATGGAGGTTGCACTGATGAACCAGGGATATAGTAAGAGAGGAACGCTCTCTGGAGCCGTGCTCCCTGCCCCACTAGGTTATTCTGTACCCCGATTGAGGCGACGACCGCTCCACCAAGGCCACCGTCTACCCCCTCAGTATCTGAGAAGGGGACTGATACTCCTGAAATCCCTGCATCATTTACACTCGTTGCAGAGCTTGGGTAAAAGCCGGTCAACAAAAGCGATACACCCTGATCGTTGTTTGATGCGCTGCCGCAGCCCACGGCTATCGCCATAAACACCATCGCCGCTACATACCTTCCTACTTGCATACCGTATCTCCCTTGCTAACCTTATGGAACTATCAGACCTATCTCTGCGAATACTCGGTGGCTAGACTTTAGCCACTCGCCCTACAACGATGCCTTCATGGCTGCATCATCGAAGCTGCCCTCGATAATTCGTGGGGTAATGAAGAACAGAAGCTCTTCATCTGAATCCTGCACATCCGAGAATCGGAAGAGGTGTCCTAGAACCGGCACATCCTTAAGATACGGCACTCCTCGGAATCCGATATTCTCCCGGATTTTATAGATACCTCCCATTACGAAGGTCTGCCCGCTGGATACCAGAATGGTCGACGTAGCACTGCGCTCGATTTCCGAGGGAATACCCTCAGCATTTGAGGATGTGGTAAAGGTGCTCGACTTGGCATTGATATCAAGCAGGACATAATAATCCGGGGATGCCTGCGGAGTGACCTCAAGGATGATACCGGCCTCAATCGCCTCAGTGGCCGTATTCGATCCAGTACCCTGAGCGCCTTGTCCGACAGTCACAGAGTTTCCACCGCTCGGAAGCTTCACCCGCACTTTCTCAACACTTTTGATAGTCGCCTGCTTGTTATTCGTTGTCGCAACAGATGGACGACTTACAATACGAGCAACTCCCTCGTTCTCTGCTGCTGCAAGCTGCACATCTAAGTTACGAGTGCCGTCTGCGCTGCCAAACAGAATATCGAGAAAACCGGGTGCATTGTTTGTCAGCGACCCCAGGTTGTTCGAGTTTAAATTTCCGTCGACGCTATTGGGGAAGTTATATCCCGTAGCGTTGCCAGTCGCGGGGGAATTCTTGAAACTGAAGCCAAGCTGCGCTCCAAGCTGTCGGATGAAATCCCGCTTTGACTCCACAATCTGAGTCTCAAGCAACACCTGCGGGGTGCGTAGATCGAGTTTCTTTACAAGCTCCACCACTCGGTTGACCCCAGTCTTTGTATCTTTGATGATGAGCTGATTAGAACGCTCGTCGTAGGTGACGCTTCCGCGCTCAGAGACGACATTCTCAACCAGCGGCTTGAGATCACCAGCTCGAGCGTAGCTAACGCGAATGTATCGCACCTTTAGCTCCTCAAGCTGCTCCTCAGCTATCTTGGCCTGCTTTAGCGTCTCCCGCTCGGAGCGGAGCTTCTCAAGCGGCGCGATGCGCACGACGTTCCCTTCCTGCACCTTACCGAGGGAGTTGATCTTGAGAATCACATCGAGTGCCTGATCCCAGGGAACATCGATGAGCCGCAAGGTAACCTTGCCAGCAACTTCCTGGGTGGTCACGATGTTGAGGTTTGACACTTCAGCAATAATGCGGAGTGCATTATCGATATCAGTGTCCTGCAGATCGAGTGAGATCAAACGTCCGTGATAATTCTCATCCGGCAAGAGCGCGTTGAGATCGCTATCCTCTGACGCTGCTGGCTTTGCTGATGTCGTAACTTCAGCATGCTCAGTCTTGGATTCTGGCTTAGCTGGCGCGACCTCAGTAGTCGTCGGCGACTTTGCAGCTTTACTTGCCGCAGCCGCTGGTGGTGACACATCGGGGGCGAATTGACCTCGGGCATCAGCCGTTAGGGCATCAGATGGAGCGAGAGCTGAAACAAGGATCCCCCCGCTACGCGAGTCCGCATTCAGCGTTACCTCCGGAGCTGCAAAAATGCGCAGCACCGTAGCACCATCTTTCTCACTCACACGCACTGAACGAATCTTTCCGCTACCGGGATTCGCTACCAGCGTCGGAGCGACTGAGTCATCCATTACCGCGTTGTCGAGTTTTAAAACATACTCTGAGGGAGCGGTCTGCTTGAGTGAATAGAATCCTGCTGCCTCCATATCAAGAACCAGCTGATTCCGCCGCTCTCCAATCTCTTCAAAGCGCAGATCTCGCAGCACAGGCTTCATTGCTGTAGCAGAGGCGGCGAGCGGCGCCTGGTTTGCTGGTACGCTCTTCGAAACTGCAGCTTCGGCGAATAGCTCCGGCGAAGGCGCAGCTTTGGCCAGCGATTCCGGCGCAATCGATGCACTCGGAAGGGTTGCAACTTGCGCCGTTGCTGAGTCAATCAGATTCATGACCACCGCACCCGGGCTATTATCTACCTGTGTGGTCACCGATGTCGCCTTCGAGGGCAGGTCGAGCACGATACGGGTCTTATCCGGATG
>JBILUF010000155.1:0-6367 GCA_044371155.1 Bdellovibrionota bacterium | reverse complement strand
CTCTGCAAGGAAGAAATACGAGCCCGCTTGTGGTCGGATCAGCATGGTGTTCTTCCCCACAAACCCCAAACGGCCGCGCGCTGCCACTGCGCGCTCAAGCAAAGGCACTGAGTCGGTGGCGATCCGCACCTCACAGACGCCGCCGACTAACCGCCGCAGCCCCTGAACAAAATCCTCTAACAGTCGAGGCAATACGCGGTGATAGTCCTCACCCCACGCATACCGGGCAACCCGACCAAATCCGGCTGGGCGTTCTGGATGAGGAGAGGGGTCGTAGGGAATAGCGAACACGATAACGCTCGCCGCCTGCGGGAGAATCGCTCGAGGCGAAGTAAGCGCCTCAGCTGACCGTTGCATGTACTGCATCTCCCCTGCGCAGCCATCGGCCTGCCACACAGAGAGCCGCGGCACCTCCTGGCTCAGAGGCTCTGCTGATGACACCCCCATCGCTGCAAGACCACACTCCGCTGCAATCGCCGCAAGATCATCGAACGCGATTCGCACCTCACCCCCATCCGGTATAACTACTTGCCCTCATCTTGCATGAAAACCGGACTCTCAGGCCAGTCGGCGACTCACTGAGGATGCAGGACCGCCGTGCGAGGCGCTGAGAATATCACCAGCAGCCCTGACCTCCCCCGATAGACGAATGGCAGCCTCAGCCCCTATTGATGCCCTCCTCAGCACCCCGGGGGGTATACTATTGACCTACCGAAGCACCTCAGATAGATGTTGGGCTGCGGTATCAACCGCTTATCCTGTGCTAGCCAAGGGCCATACCGGATAACGCGTGGCCCCGCAGCAGGCTTTGTCCCTATCGTCTAGAGGCCTAGGACATTACCCTTTCACGGTAAGGACACGGGTTCGAATCCCGTTGGGGACACCAACAGCATGCACGTTAAACGGCGTGATTTTGTTTCGGCTTTAATTTTTCTTCGCCGCTTATTCTTGTGAGAGTTGGATGCTCCTCACCTTCGCCGCTCATTGTCTCCGTGCATCCGCCAAGGGCGAGCAGGCGATGTGACCGCCTCTCCGCCGGCCTCGTAGCAGGGCAACCCATAATGAGCATCGTTTTAGCAGGATAACTATTTGTGGCGACATCCCCTCCAGAGCAGTCTCAAAACCCCTCGGCGACCTGCGCCTCGGTGCAAGGCTCTGCGGCAACGACTCTGCAAAGTGTAGCCGATTCCCTTCCGGGCTTCGCCGAGGTCGAAACTCTGGTCAGATCAAAATTCAATTCTGATGCGCCCCTATTAAGCGAAATCTCGGAGTATCTCTTCTCGATTGGCGGCAAACGCATTCGCCCAATCATGACTCTAATGAGCGGAGCGTTGTTTGGACTTACTCCCCCTTCCCATGAGCTAAAGGAGGTTGCCGCGGGGATAGAGCTCATTCACATGGCGACATTGCTGCACGATGATATCATTGACAAATCACCTCTGCGTCGCCACAAACCGTCTCCGTTTGCCCAGTACGGCTCCGACCCCACCTTACTTGCGGGGGATTTTCTACTCACCCGAGCCTTCTCCCTCTGCGCACACCTAGACACCTTTATCATCGACCGCACCGAGGAGGCCTGTGTAGCTCTCACCGAGGGCGAAGTACTAGAGGTTCCACTCTCGCGCCAGGCACACACTCTTGAGAGTAGCTTAACGATCTCGAGGAAAAAGACCGCAGCACTTTTCTGGCTGGGTGGGCAATGTGGGGCCCATCTCGCCGGCGCGGGCCCTGAGGCTACCCGAGCCATGGGTGAGTTTGGCGACGCCATCGGCACTGCGTTTCAGATTTTGGATGACATTCTTGATGTGATCTCGACCGACGAGGTACTAGGCAAGCCAGCCGGTATAGACATCGTTGAACGTAAGCCCTCTGTGGTCAATGTGCTCTGGCTCCAATCTGGCAGCGCCCTTGCCAAGACACTGCTCACCCCATCAGGAAGCAACGATGAGGAGTTCCGCAAATCAGCTCTTGTCGAGCTGCGCAGCAGCCCAGTGATAGCGGAGGCACGCGCTTTGGCCGAATCGTATGCCAGCGCTGCGCGCCTCGCCCTGCAAAACGCTATAGAGCAAGCCCCCACCGTAGACCGGATGGTGGAGGCCCGCTTTAGAGGGCTCATTGAATTCACCTTGGCCAGGCTAAGCTAGCGCTGCCTTACGCCGCGCGCCGACGGGTGCTGATACGATGCTTGGCGTTAATGATCGCGTTACGGGTCTTCTCAGGATCCATCCCCAGGTGCCGACAGATAAAGCCAAATGAGAGCACATACTCCTCCTCGTCGGTTGGCCCCTCCCAGTCGTCCTCGCTCTCCTCACCCTCGGCGTAGAAATAGTTAAGCGCATCCTCGCGCAGCTCTCCACCGGAGTTAAAGTCCTCTACAGCGCGTAGAATCATCGCGCGCATCAGTTCGTGGATTGGATCATACCCTTTGCCGGTTCCATGAACGGTATCCATCTGAGGAAGTGTCGATTTGCTCACTGCGTTGCTCTCCACAAGCACGGTTAGTTGCCCTTGCGTAGAACCTTTGTGATTACAAACCCGAGTCAACCGGCGCCGCTTGAGAAAGCGGTGCATCTCATTTGTGATTGGCCTCGACTGCCGCCAGTCGAATCACTAGAAGTTATGCGTTGTGGTGATGGCTCTGTAGCATACTGAGCCAGATCTTTTTCGCAGACCGCCGCGCCCAAATACGGCTAGCAGATTCAGCAAGTTAGCCAGTAAAGGTGGCGGCGAGTACGGGGCAGATATCTTTAATTAACAAGACCAGATACTAAGGGCGCGAAAAAGTGAAGGGACTCTACGGCGAGATCACCTCGCGGCTACTGGGGCTCCCTGCTGGAAGGCAGCTCCAAATAGAAAGAGCGCACTGCAGCCCACAAGAGGGATACAGTGCGCTCTAAATAATCAGCGGCACTACGTGTCGCTAAAAGAATAGGGACTTTGCCCTTATTACCTAGCTATATATGTTCTAACCCAAGCAGCCACTCAACGAGTCAGTGCAGCCTAGACGGCCCCGTTCGCACGGTGCTCCGCCAGAATCGCCATAATACGGTCAACGCCTGCTAGCTTCTTACGCTTTAGCAAGCGCGCCTCGGCCTCCTCCGGCTCAGTCAAGAACGGTCTCTTATGAAACCGCTGGAGCTCTTCTTCAAGGCGCTCGTGCTCATCATAGAGACGCTTTAACCGAACATCTCGCTTGAGCATCTGCTCTAAGTACAATCTATCGGCTGCTTCCATAAAAGCTTCACTTCCTGTATCAAAAAAATTTAAAAAACTTTCTTTCTCTCCAAGACAAGCTCCGGTAACGCAATCTTGCAGCGAGGGCCCGCGGTGCCTCCAGAGAAGACTGCCAGTAACGGCGGGCTACTACAGCCCGAGGAAGAAGGGCAACTAGAGGATAATCCTAGGACGAGCTCACCGCAGATAACTAGGGTAGGTCCCGAGAAGTGATTGGGCGAGAGCAAACGACCTCCTTAGGAAAATCCTTATTCCCCGCGGGGCTGCGAAGCCCCTCTTTCTTAAGATTACGGAGGAGCACTCCAGTAGTCAAAGAAGAAATAACTCCGAATGGGGTTTCTAGCGGTGAATCTGCCCCCCTCTCCTACTTCCATTTGATAAAGCTCGTGCCGCTAGCGCCCAGTCCATCGAGCAGGTTACTAGGGCTCCCAGCCCGCCGTAGGAGGGCTGGAACCCTCGCCTCGGGTGACTACCACAAGGACTGGTGCCTCAGAAGCGGAGCATCGCAAAAATGAAATTTTTAAACTCCCTCAATCCCCTTCTCAACAGCAGAAAATAGAGAGAGACCTGTTTCGCCTAAGGCCATCTCGGAGTATAGTCCCGGGCGTATGTCTGATTCACAGTCGAAGTATTTCCGTTATAGCAGTGATCGTCCCGTAGTAGCTTGTATCGTTGGGCTGTTCCTTGCCGACCTGTTGATATTCTTCCTGGTTCAAAATATCTGGCTCGTGTTGGGTTGGATGTTACTGGGAGTGGTGCCCAAGATCTGTATCTGTGCCTGGAACCATCACCATCAGCATCTCCACACCTTCTATCAGCCGCTTCTAAACAGGCTGCTTGAAATCGTCTACACCTTCCACACCGGGATTACGACCAACGCCTGGGTGCTCCACCATGTCTTAGGCCATCACATCAATTACCTCGACCAGGAAAAAGATGAGTCCAAATGGATGCGAAAAGACGGCAGCACGATGGGAGAGCTTGAGTACACCGCAAAGCTAGCTCTTAGCGGTTATCCCACTGCCATCGGCGTCGGCCTGCGGTTCCCTCGCTATCTCACCGGGCTATTCGGCATCGGCACAGTAGTGCTCATCCTGCTGGTGGGGCTATTTGCCTACAACTGGAAAAATGCACTGCTGCTGTTCGCTGTGCCGATGGTGACCGGATACGTCTTCACCTGCTGGGCTACCTACGCCCATCATGCCGGGCTGGACACCGAGAATCATTTTGAGGCCTCCTACAACGTGATGCATCGTTGGTTTAATGTGTGTACCGGCAACCTTGGATACCACACCGCACATCATGTGAAGCCAGGTCTGCACTGGTCGAAGCTGCCTGAGTACCACGCCTCAATTAGCGATAAGATCCCTCCCCATCTGTATCGCCAGGCATGTATCCCATTTCGGTGGATCCCGGGATAAATCCGGTGCTGTACTGGTGGAGCGCTGTTTTTTTCACCAAAGAGGCCACGAAGACCACTAAGAGAGGGATCTTACTTTGTGTCCTCTGTGGTCTTGGTGGTTAAACTTGGTGTTAGCGTGTCCGCGGGCGTTCGCGGATAAGTTCGGCGCTGCGCTGAGCGGGCGCAGGGATGTTTTCCACCACAAAGACCACGAAGACCACTAAGAGATGGATCTTACTTTGTGTCCTCTGTGCTACAGGTCCGGTCAACCTACGCACCCTCAGCTGGGCGCCTCGAGTACTAGGGGACTCGCCAGCGGTTGGCACACAGAGCAGAGCTAACCTACTGACACACTAGCGCCGTGCTCGGATACGACGAGACCGCCGAGACAAGCTTATTATACTCCTGATTTGAGGCTCGTATCAGTGATGCCCTGCTTCGCATCCAAGCACGCGGTGCATTTCGCGACTTCATGCAGCAGTTTTAAAGCACTCTGTATGACTGGGGTCAGGCAGTACCCTATTTCCCTATTACTTTCAACCTCTTAGATCATTCAAAGGTCGAGTGTTTGCTGCTCTTTGGATGCAGCGGTACAAACAAAAGCGAGGTTATTCCCCACCCCTGCCCCTTCGCGGCGAAAGGAGTGAAACCGCTGGTCAGAGATCGTGCAGAGCTCAGCACTGTGAACCGCTTTGATGCCACTCCTGCCTAGCTGCGACTGAGTAGTGGCGACAAGATCGAGCAGAAATTTACCCGGGGCCAAGGCAGTGGCCAAGGCAGTCTCACCGATCGCCTTTACTACCTCCTCCCCGACCTCATAAAGGCATCCGCCCGCACATGGCCCAATCAGCGCAGCGATAGCCCCGGTATCCCGCGCCAGTAGCGCTTGGGCTGCCTTGGTCACAATCTGTGCCGCCAAACCACGCCATCCAGCATGCACCACTACACCATAACTCTGCCCCACCAGAATAAGCGGCACACAATCAGCACTCCTCACTCCGACGACGACCCGCTGCCCGGCGGTAGAAAGCGGGAAGATTATCCCATCGGCCTCGACCACGCCGCGCACATCACTGAGTTCAACGATTGTATCACCGTGCACCTGACGCACCAGAGCAAGCTCAGTAGCACCGAGCGCCGGGAGCAGCTGTGCTGCCGAACTCTCCTTTCCCACGGCAGAAAAGTCGAGCGGTTTTCCCAAGAAGCCATGCAGTATGCCGCGGCTCTGAAGGGATGGATCCAGTAACCAAGGTGCCTCACATATACTCTCTTGGATTAGCGCCATTTGAGTGCCCCTAGCTCTTAAACTCCCGCAAGCTCTGTGCCATCTGCAGAAAGTCTGAAGGGGGCGCATGCTCGAAACGGAGCCGCTCCCCACTCACCGGGTGATCAAACGCCAGCATCCGTGCATGGAGTGCCTGCCTACCTAACCTCCCTGCTGCGGCTTTCAACGGTGCTGGTAACCCCGAGGTATCTCCGTAGACCGCATCCCCGAGCACTGGTGCGCCGATATGATTCATGTGCACCCGAATCTGGTGAGTGCGACCAGTCTCAAGGGTGACCGCCACGAGGGCTCCGTAGCTAAACCTCTCCATAACCTTCCAGTGAGTAACCGCATGCTTGCCGCCTGTTGCAAGCACCGCCATCTGCAATCGGCGCTTGGGGTCTCTTCCAAGCTGTGTTGTAATCGTGCCTGCATCGGCGCGTGAGATCTCCGATTTCCCACGCGGC
>JBILUF010000154.1:0-6373 GCA_044371155.1 Bdellovibrionota bacterium | reverse complement strand
CCCATTCATATATGTCCCTCGCCACCAAGGAAAAGAGCACTAAGCCGCAGCTATACCCCGCGGTAACAGGGGAAACTCGCCATAACAACGGCCGAGACTCACTATTCACCGCGGCCCCGCTTTGATTGAAAATCTCCTGATGGCCAAGCACAAACCTCGATATCTCCATCTATATCGGTGCGCATCACATCCCCAGCCCTACGGAGGCGATCTATCGTCTCCCGCGCAGGGTATCCCCGCAAATTACCGGCATTCACACTAATCACTGAAAGCTTCGGGGCAACTGCCGCAATAAACTGATCGGAAGTGGCAAACGCAGATCCGTGGTGCCCCACTTTCAACACAGCAGCACGTAGATCCTGCTTATTGCGCAGCAACTCCTGCTCTGTACTCTTGAGAGCATCCCCCATCAGCAGGGCTCGAAAGGCACCAAGGCTCACCCGTAGCACCAGTGAGTTCTTGTTCCAATCATCATCAAGGTTCCCGGCTGGAGGCCATAAAACCTCAATTGAAGCCGCTCCGATTGGGAGCGTATCCCCACGGCGCAGTATCCGCTTTGAGACGGTAGCATCCCTAAGTAACTCGCTATACCAGCGATACATATCCTCCATCATGAAGCGCGCCGCAATCGGCTGTGCCGTGTGATAGAGAGTCATCCCAGGATAGATGGCTGATAGGACAAAAACGCCACCTACATGATCAAGGTGTGGATGAGTAAGCATCACCCCGCTTAGGTCGCGCAGCTTGCGCTTGGTAAGGTAGCGCATCAGTGCACCCGCCCCCAGCGGCGAGCCAGTATCCACTACTACGGGCGCCATACCATGCGGCTGCACCAAGATTGCATCACCTTCGCCCACATCCACAAACACCAGGCGTAGCGGACACTCAGCGGCTGCAGGTGCCGAGCGCACGCCCAATCCCGCGAGGAATACCCCGAGCAATACGAGCCAAAGAGCCCTCTTCATATGAACGGTATACCGCCGCATCTGAAACAGCACAAACTCCTCCTTCCGGAGAGCCCCCTGTCTTGGACGGTGCGTGGGCGCCGATTAAAGAATACTCTTCCCCAGGGCTGATTCCAGAAGAGATATCGCCAGCTCACAGGTGAGGCTTTGATTATCAAGCACAGGATTAAATTCCACTAATTCAACCGACATCAGATTTGGAAGCTCCGCAGTCATCTCCATCACCAGATGCGCCTCACGGAAGGTAAATCCACCACGCACCGGCGTGCCCACCGCAGGAGCCAAATTCGGGTCACACACATCCATATCAAATGACACCACCACTCCTTTGGTGTTACGCGAGACTTTTTCGAAGGCGCGTCGCGCTATCTCGCCAAGGCCCCACATATCGATATCTTTCATCGTATAAGCAGTGACCCCGTTCGTGTTGATATACTCCCTCTCCCCCTGATCGAGATCGCGCACTCCCATTAACACAAAATTCTCCGGCTTTACCTTTGGTGCAAATCCTGCCAGGTTCACCAATGATGGCTCCCCGCGCCCCATCAATACCGAGGCAGGCATACCGTGAAGATTGCCGCTGGGGGTGGTGTCTGGAGTGTTTAAATCTCCGTGAGCATCGACCCATAGAAGCCCCAGCTCTGCATCAGGCCCGTGACGCTGCTTTAACACCTCAGCAGCCACCGATATCGTGACCATCGAAAGAGCATGATCACCGCCCAAAATAACAGGCATCGCACCCCGACCGTAACTAGCCCTAAGCTCTGGCATCATAAGGCGAGCAAACTCCTGCATCGCTGGAAGATTACGCAACTTTGGATTACCACCATCGCGCTCAAGCGGAAAATCCTGCGGTAGCGCGATATCACATCCCTGCTCAACCCGCACGCCAAGACGCCTTAGACGCTCTAATACCCCCGCTGTCCGGAGGACCGCCGGAGCACGAGTAGTTCCTCCGTTATCAGAGCCAAGCCCGAAAGCTGCGCCGAGTAGTTCGTAGTAACGCTGCGACTTCTGCACGACAGTTCCTTCCCTAAATTAGGCAACAAATTCAGCTCTCGGAAATTACCAAGTTGTGGAGGCTTTTGGTAGCTTCCGGCACAGGAAGCAATACAGGCGAGCTAGCGACGCCTAAACTCGGCTATAATCTGACGAGATGACCGCAGCGAGAGGCGGCAGCGAGGGCCGCTCCTCGTACACAATCCACGCCATCGAATAAACCTACTACCTCGGGACGGGATCGCATCTAGCATCAGGATTCTTCCTCGGCCAACCGCTGTGTTGCATACCCCTGAGCAGTTAACTCGCGGAGCACTAGATACAACCCTGCCACTTCCTAGCACCCGAATAAAGAGGTGAGGGGACGCCCCACCCGGAGACGGAGTCGCGCCGAGTGTCGGAGTTGGTGAGTGAAAAGGCGCGGGAGTTGGCGGAACAGCCCCCTCCGCATATGCTCGAAGCGCATCATACTTTGGAGAGGAGCTTTGTCCGATCTGCTCTAATGCACCCCATGAGCCAAACTTGGTGTAACTTGAGATGTCACTAAAGTGCATAAAGAGCCCGGCGGCGCGCCCGCTCCATCCATTGAGATAGCTGGTATAAAGCGTCCCCATACGAGCATCTCGATTGGCGGAGGTGAATAGAGTAGTAAGTGAGGGATCATCGCCTGCTGCTCCGATACCAGCTAAGTGCTGCCCTCCCTCGTATGCTAGCAGTGCAAGGCCGCGGTCATGGGTGAGCGCTTTATACTCCTCGATCCATCCGAAACTTTGGGCGAGCGACCCTCCTGTTGGTCCGCCGCCTAAGACACCCCCACCAGAAAGTTCCGAGAAAAGACTCGAAAGCCCACCATCAGTGGCAAGCGTCCATCCATCGACCTCAGAGAAATTCTCCTGCTGCCCAATGTAGTCACCAAAATATGGAGCTATAGCCACCGCATTGATGCCATGCCCAGAGCACGGGGCAAGATTTGAAAGTGGGCAGCTCAGTGCCTCGCTTGCGGTGAAGGTATTAGCGGCCTGCGCACCCAGCACACACACCACCTGCGATGCGCGCGCCCCAAACACCTGCTTCCAGATATCGCACATCTGGGCGGTGCGCTTACCGTGCCAGTTCAGTCGCTTGGTGAATCCACTCGCGATACCCCCTGGGAAATCCTGCTGAGCTTGCTCCTCCACCCAGGCTCCCTGAGAGAAGATAGAGTTCCAGATCTCATTTGAGTACTCGACGAAGACGGGCAAAGCAGGGTTCAGTGAATCTTTTACTAACTGCGCGAAGTTTTGAAAGAACGGATCATCTGCCATCGCTGGCAAGGTAAACCACGGTGCCTTGCCGGTGCGGTTAGCAAGATCGATCATCACCTCTGCAGGCACTCCTTTTGCGGTAGCGTAGCGCGCATCGATCGGCTTTGCGCGACTGCTCCAGGACTGCAGCTCTGAGTTGTTAGTCCGCATCCAATCCATAAAACGGAGCGCATGGTACGGCGCTATACGTCCCAAGAAAGCTGCAGTGAAAGGTTGCGACTGAAAAGAGCTCTCATCACCCACTGCTACCACCCGAATCCGCCGGATATAATTCCCGGTATCTGTAGCGCTAATGCGGAGCAAGATTCCTCCACGCACCGGATCGATATCGATAACGTCGCGCCCCGGCTGTGAGGCCGCCTGGATTTTCTGGGCCCCTAGGCCATATTCAATCGTGCCACTACCCTCGTACAGCACGATATACTGCCCAGTGGGGAACTCAGCTGGCACATCCCAGAAGGTGGCAACGCTCGTGAATATTCTCGGACTTGAGCGGGCCGGGACAGATCTCACCCATCCATCAGCATCGAGGTCGATAAATGCAGCCTCGCCTGTATCAAAAGAATTAGCAAAGGAGCAGCCCGGATCGGCCCCTGGTTGACACTGAGTAAACCACTCGCGCGAGTACTTAAAGATGTCTTTGAATGGGAGCTGCGGCGAGTAATCGTTTACTTCATTGAGATTGGTACCAAGCTTATAAGCAGAGATATCTTGGGCGCACACCGACGTCGCCGTTGCCATCACGCACGCCACCCACGCCACGAAGGCAGCGTTCATAAGCCGATATCTACCTTTCATGCGAGCTTACCAGCTCCCTCGCATGCTGCCGTAGCACTATGCACAGGGACTGCCTTTAGTATACCGGATTGCTACCGGCGACCTAGTGCAATCTTAAGAATTCGCAGGTATTCAGGGGCTTATCACGCAGCACCAAGCACCTCCTTGGCAAACGCCATCAGGTCAGTCACCGTCTTTTGCTCCTTGGAGTTTAGATCCTTTACCTCTATTACCCCGCCAGGTTGCACAAAGAGCACATAGGGAATCCCCTTTGCGGCAGCGCTATCGATCTGCTTTCCCAGTTTTGGACTCTTATAGAATACCTCGGTTGGCACCCCACAGGCGCGCAGTTTGGCAGCCACTTCGTTACAAGTGCGCCGCTGTGGCTCGTCGTACACGGCCACCAAGACCTTAGTGAGGGTCTTTTGGGCGGTGGAAAGAAGGCCCTTATCAAAGATAAGATCCATAAGTCTTGTGAGCCCAATCGATGCACCCACGCCAGGAAGTTTTTTGTTAATAAACTGCGAGGTTAGATTATCGTATCGTCCGCCGCCGCCCACAGAACCAAATTCAGGGTGCTCTGGAAGATACACCTCAAAGACAAGCCCGGTGTAGTAATCCAATCCGCGCGCAAGGCTTAGGTCAACAATAAGACGCGCACGCACCTCCGCATCCAGTAATTCTAAAAGATCGCCTAGCTCCTTAGCACCCTGAGCGAAGGTAGCGTTTTCTATTTGAAGTGCTGCAAGCTTTTCCTGCGCTTGGTCAGCACCAAACGACATCCCCGCAAAGGCGACAATCTTTTGGGCTACCTCGACACTGGTGCCAACAGTTTGATTGAGCTCGCGCAGAACTCCGTCGGGGCCGATCTTGAGAATCTTATCCACTGCGATGCGTGCACCCTCTTGCTGGGCGGCATCTAGCCCGAATGATTCAAAGAAACCCAGCATCACTTTGCGGTTGCTGCACTTGATCAAAAATCGGCCGATATTGATGGCAGCCAGCGCCTGGGCATATGCGTTTAAAATCTCCGCATCGCAACTAAGCGGTAACTCCTCCTGCGCGATTATATCAATATCGAACTGGTAGAACTCACGAAATCGCCCCTTCTGTGGACGATCTCCGCGCCATACCTTTTGGCACTGATAGCGCTTAAACGGAAAACTAAGCTTTCCTACATTCTGTGCAACATAGCGCGCCATCGGCACCGAGAGGTCAAAGTGCAACCCGAGCTCGGCATCCCCCTCCTCCTCATCCTTGGCACGCTTGAGAGAGTAGATCTCTTTGTCAATTACTCCCTTGGCACCAAGTACCGAGAGGTGCTCCACTGCGGCGGTTTCAAGCGGCACAAATCCGTAGCTCTGATACACCGAGCGCACAGTTGCTATGACCTGGTCCTCCACAAGTTTTTGCTCGGGAAGCCACTCGGGAAATCCTGAAATCTTTCCAAACTTACTCATACCTAACCCCGCTCACAGCAAGTCCTGCCGCACCTCTAACGCCTAAAAATCCCAATTTTTCTGGGTATTTGTACGGATATTGCCATCCTTCCCCCCTAAAGTACAGCGCAAACCCGCCTCTGCCCGTGGGCTAGTCGTTGCCTGAGATTTTGTGTTCCTGTACCATTAGAGCCTCACCGCAGTGCTGGAACGCTCGATAAATACCATCATTTGTCCCCAAGAGGCTCAGTCATGAAATCAAGCCGCACCGCTCATAGCCCCCTCTCCTCTAAGCCCATCGCCTGGTCGAAGCTAAAGAATTTCTTTGAGGGTCAGTGGGTCGAGCTTGTTGATTACAAGTGGGACTGGAATGCTGCGGCACCATCCTGCGCCAGAATCCGGCATCACGCCACAGACCGCTCAGAGCTTTTAGAGCTTATCCGGCAGGACAAAAAAATCCCAGGCTCAGTAGTGCTGTTTATCGGCGCACAGCATTCAAGCTTCGAGCACTCGCTAAGCGCTGCGGTATAGCCCGCAAGCTCATCACCTGAGGCAAGAATATTTCACCTCGATTCGTTGCGAGCTGTACAAACGGCGGTGGGTACCCGCATACTTCCTCTGGCATCATTCGTCGCAGCGACTACGGTACAATTCTGCAATTCTGCGAACGAACTCCATTAGCCGCGATCTTAAAATGCCTCTGACATATCGCAACTTTTTCTCGGCTACACCGATTATGTGCCTTGTTGGCTGCTGCTGCTGCCGGTAAGCTCGAAAAAGACTAATGATATCAGTGGCCGCGCGGTCTCTGAGAGAAAAAGTTAAGGCTCCCCCGTAAGACTTCATCTAAGCGATGGCGGCGGGGGGTCTGCGTCCGCGGTTAGCGGCA
>JBILUF010000002.1:0-20208 GCA_044371155.1 Bdellovibrionota bacterium | reverse complement strand
GCAATCGATCTGGGTACTGCTAACACCCTTATTTATGTGAAGGGAATGGGCATAGTTTGTAACGAGCCCTCGGTGGTCGCTGTGCAAAATGATGGCTCTGGTCGGCGCAAGGTTGTAGCGGTGGGAGCTGAAGCCAAAAGCATGCTTGGTCGCACCCCGGATAGCATCAGCGCAATTCGCCCCCTGAAGGATGGAGTGATCGCTGACTTCGATATCACCGAAGAGATGCTTCGCCGTCTTATCCGCAAGGTGCATAACCGTCGCGCCCTAGTGAGGCCGCGTATTATCATCTGTGTTCCTCATGGTATCACCGAGGTTGAGAAGCGTGCAGTGCGCGAATCCGCCGAATCTGCAGGCGCCCGAGAGGTATACCTGATTGAGGAGCCGATGGCAGCCGCAATAGGAGCAGGGCTCCCGATCACCGAGGCCTGCGGCAGCATGATTCTTGATATCGGCGGCGGCACCGCAGAGATCGCAGTTATCTCCCTTAAGGGTATCGTTTACTCTCAGTCGATCCGGGTCGGCGGGGATAAGATGGATGAGGCGATAAGTAACTACATCAAGCGCCGATACAACGTGCTAGTGGGGGAGCGCACCGCAGAGCAGATTAAAATTGCCGTGGGCTCCGCTCTGCCAACTGGAGAGAATCTGAGCGTTGAGATTCGCGGACGAGACCTGGTGCAGGGCGTGCCGCGTCAGCTCACAGTGAGCGAGGACGAGATCCGAGAGGCTCTAGTTGAACCAGTAAATCAGATTATTGAGATGGTACGTGTTGCACTAGAGAAAACCCCGCCGGAGCTCTCAGCTGATATTATTGAGCGCGGCATCACATTGACCGGCGGAGCTGCCTTGCTCCGCAACTTAGACCGGATCATATCGCGCGAAACTGGGCTTCCAGTGGTACTCGTGGACGATCCAGTATCGGCTGTTGTGCTTGGTTCTGGCGCGGTGCTCGACCAGCTCGATGTGCTTAAAGATGTAATCTTGAACTAACTCTACCGGTAGCGTTCTTGAAGAGCGTAGTGGCGTGATAACAGACAGACGATTGCGTGTTTCAAGTCTCTCCTTTCTGTTTGCATGCCTTTCTTTGTTCATCACGGCCTACAGCGCCCGCAATCCTCGCATCGCAACGGTAGGCACCGCAGCGCTGAATGAGTTGCAGCGACCTGCGCAAACTATTGTAGAAAAAGGAGCCGGATCGATTACAGGGCTCTGGGATAGCTACCTTAATCTCGTTGATTTGCGGGAGCAGCACACCGAGCTCGAGAAAAAGTATCGAAATCTTGAGCAGGACAAATCGACCTTGCTAGAGGTGCAACAAGAGAACGAACGACTGCGTACCCTGTTAGGTGTTGCCGAGGTGGTGTCTGTGTCACCCATTGTGGGGCGAGTGCTGGCGTATGACCCCTCAAATTGGGTACAAGCAGTCACAATCAATCGCGGCTCCAGTGATGGTGTGGAGGTAGGAATGGCGGCCATGACCTCGGAAGGGATCGTTGGTCAGGTCACAGCCGTGGGGCTAACAAGCGCCAAGGTGCTTCTAATCACCGACCACTCAAGCGGAGTAGATGCGCTACTGCAAGACGGCAGAGTACGCGGCATCGCTGAAGGCGCCGGACGGAGAAGTTTGCGCTGGCGATTCGTCCTGGAGAATGAAGAGATAAAACCTGGCGAGCGATTAGTCACCTCAGGCATGGATGGCGTATATCCCGCTGGGCTCTTTATCGGCCGCGTCCTATCCGTGGAGCGCTCCGAAGCAGGTATGTTCCAAGAGATCGAGGTGGCTCCGGCGGTCAACATGGCGCGCCTGGAGGAGGTTTTGCTGATCAAGGCCCCGCAATATGAAAAGCCTCTTGAGAAACCGGGGAAGAAGAAATGAACTCGACCATGCTACGGAATATCCTATACCCTCTTGCCCTCGCGCTGTGCGGATTGTTCCTGCAGGGATCTCTGCTTAGATTTGTCCTGCCTGACCTTTTAGTGCCCAACCTAGTTTTAATTCTGGTAGTTTTCCTCGGGTTCTTTGAGGTATCTCCCTTGGGCGCAATCCTGGTATTTGTGATTGGGCTTATCTCAGATCTCTGCTCAGGAGTAGCGCTGGGACCTCTTGCTGGCTCGTACTCTGTTGTATTCGGGATACTCGCGACACTCTCTACGCGGCTCTTTGTTGAATCTAAAGCGGCCGTAGCTATGGCAGTGTTCATAAGCTCACTACTCAATGGTCTGGTATTTTTTACGCTGAGCTACCACTTCTCCTTAACCGGAGGATTGCCTATCTGGTCGCTCCTTGTTGAGGCCTTGATCACTGCCTTATCAGCGCCGCTAACCTTTATGGTCCTCAAGCGCATCCTCCTACCGCGGCGAGAGCGTCCAGCAACGCGTCTTGGCACCCGTCAAAGACTAGCGGCGACTTGATGCGAGGATTACATGGGGTCAACCGATAGGCCACTCATTAACATGTCCACCCGCGCGAATATCGCGCTTGGAATCGCCGCGGGCCTCTTCTTTCTAATCGCACTTCGGCTGTTTTACCTGCAGATTTTGAAAGGCGACCACTATCGCGTCCGCTCTGAGAATAACCGTCTCCGAACAGTTTTCGTTCCTCCCCCCCGGGGGATTATCTACGATCGTAATGGTCAACCGCTTGTGCGCAACCGCCCCGCATTCAACGTGGAGTTTGTTGCTGAGGATGCGGTAAAACCCAAGGAGACTCTCCAAAGGGTAAGTGAGCTGCTTGCGATTGATCCAGCGACTCTTAAGGCTCGCCTTGCGGCCAACACCCGACGGCGCCGGTTTGAACCAAAAGTGCTGTTAAAGGATGTGTCACGGGATATAGTGGCGCGCGTTGAGGCGCATCGTTATATGCTCCCAGGGATAATTATCAATGTCGACCCGGCGCGCGACTATATACACAAAGACCTAGCTGCCCACGTCCTTGGATATGTGCGCGAGATAACACCAGCGCAGATGGAGCAACCTGCCTTCTCGGGATATCGGTTCGGTGATACCGTTGGTCAGTATGGGCTTGAGCTCCGCTGGGAGAGATTTCTGCAGGGTCAGCGTGGCATCCAGAATGTGATCGTCGATGCCATGGGCAACCGTATCGGCGAATCATCATTCCAAGAGGAGAAGCCAGGTAACAACCTCACACTCACCCTTGATCTCGCTGTACAAATGGCAGCAGATCGAGCGCTCGAAAAGCGACGGGGGGCGATCGTAGCGATGGACCCTAGGACAGGGGAGATACTGGCTCTGGCAAGTGCTCCCCGCTTCGATCCCAATCTTTTCGCCGGAGAGATCCCCCCTGATGTCTGGCGCGCTCTATCCACAGGCGAGGATAAGCCGCTCTCAGATCGAGCCATTCAAGGAGCCTTTCCTCCCGGATCGGTATTTAAAATCCTGATGTCGATAGCGGCTATTACTGAGGGGGTAATTGACCCACATGAGCGTGTGTTCTGCCCAGGATACTACTCTTTTGGGGGCAGAAATTACCGCTGTCATAAAAAGAGTGGGCACGGCTCGGTGGATCACTATGATGCTCTGGTGCAGTCCTGCGATGTCTATTACTACGTCGTTGGCAATAGGCTTGGCGTCGATCGCATCCATGAATATGCTACTAAATTCGGACTTGGGGAGTCGACTGGGCTGGGACTAGCGCACGAAGTACCCGGTCTTATCCCCTCAACCGCTTGGAGGCGTGCAAGCTCTACGAATCCGGAGCGGCAGAAATGGTATCCAGGAGAAACTTTATCTGTAGTGATTGGGCAGGGCGCGGTCTCTACCACCCCACTTCAAATAGTCCGCGCACTAGCTGCGGTTGTAAACGGCGGGAAAGTGGTGAAGCCCTTCCTTGTGCGTCAAGTGACGGCTGTAGATGGGAGAGTAATCGAACAACATCTTACCAGCCCAGAGCAACGTGATGTTGAGATTCCCGCTAACGTGCTTGATCTGGTTCGGACAGCTATGGTGGGCGTAGTCAATGATCCTAAGGGTACAGGACGTGGAGCTAAGCTGCACGGCGATCTTGGATTCAAGGTGGGGGGCAAGACCGGGACCGCTCAGGTAGTGGCTCTGGAGCGCGCTAGTCAGCGGGGAACATTCGCTGACCATGCTTGGTTCGCTGGATATGCCCCTGCCGAGGACCCACAGATAGTGATCGCAGCGCTGGTTGAAAACGGGGGAAGCGGCGGAGCCACCGCGGCTCCGCTGGTGCGCTCGGTGCTGGAGGCTTTTTTTGAAGCGCGCAATCCTAAGCAATCTACCGAATCAACGAGTGTGAGCGGAGCTATCGGGCCATGAAAGCGGGTTTCAATCTTGGGTTTATAGATCGCAGACTGCTTCGGCATTTTGATTGGGGACTTTTGCTTGCCGCCTTGGCAGTGCCGGCGTTTGGCCTGATTGTTCTGTTTAGTGCAGGCTTTAACCCCGATGCTTTGACCGAGGGAGGAATCCTATCCTTGGTAGATCAAAGTAGGCCGTTTACCCGTCAACTCTTGTTCTTCTGCGTTGGCTTAGTAGTCATGGTAGTTGCTGCGGGCATTCCGACCCAAACTTTACAACGATACAGCTACGTAATGTACGGCATCGGTGTGCTACTACTTATAGCTGTCGCACTTGGAGGAACAGTAGTAAACGGCTCCCGTCGTTGGCTACCGCTCCCTGCAGGATTCAACCTGCAACCCACTGAGTTAATGAAGTTGGGGATCCTTCTGTGTATTGCCAAACACATCTCTCGCTATCCACCACGCAACGGCCCATACACCCTCAAGCAGCTGTTTTTGCCTGCGGTCCTCATCCTTATACCCATGGCACTGATTATGAAGCAGCCCGATCTCGGAAGCGCTCTTGCAGTGGGCATGGTTGGTGCGTTCATGATTCTGTTTGCCGGAATTAGGCTACGGATAATTCTGATATCTTTGGCACTAGCTACTGCGGTTGCGCCGCTGGCATGGGGGAAGCTACATGGATATCAGCAACGCCGAATCATGACTTTGATTAACCCGGAGGCCGATCCGCGCGGCAGCGGATATCATATCACCCAATCGATTATCGCCGTTGGCTCAGGGGAGTTCTCAGGGAAAGGGTTCATGAAAGGGACCCAGGTCCAACTTGAGTTCCTTCCGGAGCATCACACTGACTTCATCTTCTCGGTTTTAGCTGAGGAGTGGGGATTCATGGGGGGGATGATACTATTGGGATTGTACCTATTTTTGATCTACCGCCTCCTTCGAGTCTGCAGTCGAAGTAAAGATTTATTCAGCTCCTTTGTGGTGCTTGGCATCGCTATCTTCTTTGGTGTGCATGCCTTCATCAATATCGGCATGGTGATAGGCATTCTGCCTGTAGTTGGAATCCCCCTCCCGCTCTTTAGCTATGGTGGCTCAGCAGTGCTTACAATCATGTTCTCCCTCGGCTTAGCCCTTGGGATTAGTATGCGGCGTACGGCATTTTAGCGCGGAGCCATGAACATGGGCAGGTTCATATCAGGAACAGGCCCTTATCTCAGGCGGCAATGGCCCAGCGAGCTTTATGAAAGCTCCCAGTCGACAGCCCTGGGCAAGTTGTTATTAAATCGTCTCACCAACGATGTTGATTAGACTCGGCTCGCACAGTCTTTTAATAGCAAGGGAGCGCTGCAATAAAGCATGAGAAAACGCCATACTTGGGGGTCTTTCGTTGAGTGTATCAGACCCACATTGCCTCGAGCCTTTGCGTCGCTTCTGTGTTTGAGTTCACTCGTCCCAGTTGGCGCCTATGGCCAAGACTCGCCGGGACACTACCAGGCAAACACCCTTCCAACAGAGATCCTCGCCACCTTTATTGAAGCGGTGCGCACAGACGGACTCTGGAAGGCTCCTGAGGCGATCTTGCCTGCTGGGGCTATCCCCTCAGGTGAGCAAAGACTGCTATGGTCAGGCTCCGAGATCAACACCTCCCTCACTATTGGAAATCCGACCGTAAAATTCTCAAAGGCAGCTCAGCACTTTGAGTTAGAAATCATAAGGGAGCAACAGCGTTTTGTTCTCCGCTCCTCCGCGCCATCACACCCCGCGTTTGCCGCTGGCGTTATCGCTCCCTACTCCTCAACCAGCTCCTACTTTAAGCATATTCCCGGCTCAAACGGCACCGGTTTCGTGGCGCTTGTTCCCAAGATGACACCCTCTGACTGGTACGCAATCGGCGTTTGCCCATATGAACGCACCAAAAATGCAATCGGCTCTGAATTCTCATCATCTGGATTCATCGGTGCTGCGATCCGGTTTGAGCCCAGAGCTGAAGTGAGCGCTCGGCAGGATACCGGCGACGCGAAGGGAAAGGCATATATGTCAATTCATACGACCCCCAATATTGCTCGTGCCGTTTCGTTTGAGCGTTCCACAGAGCAAGCTTCGCCCCGGTTAGCCACGATGTATTTCACCGAGGGCGCGGTTGCGACAACGCCGCTCTCCGAATCTCAGATCGCGGGAATAAAACTCTTCGCCAAGCTCATATCGCCGGCCGGCAATACCCGCTCAAAGCAGGTTGAGGGAGTGGTCCAGATTCTTCCATTTGATCTACCTGCCCCGATAGAATTCACTCAAGATGGCAGGAAAAGTAGCTTTGAGGGAAAGGGGTGCGTAGCGATCGTACAGGGCATTACTACTATTGAGAACTTTTAGCCTCTCGCATTGCTCCGACTCATCGAAAGAAATGTGGACTCCTCAATCTCTCGTATCTCTACGGCAATGGAGCACGCCTTTTCTCTAGTGCTCTCAGCGAAATATTTTACCAGATAGTCCAGCGCGCTTCGGGAGAGCTCTTGTCGAATCTCTTTTGAGCGGCCACTGAGAATAGCGATCTGCAGATACACAAACCCATCTGCAGGCTCCCCTCCATCGATAAAATACTCATGATGGCGGATGACGCGACTTTTCGTCCGGCTAGCACGGAAGGCTTCAAAGCCCTTTATAACCTCCTGGAGCCCGGCAAAAAACTCCTTGGCATCGACCTGCACTGAGATGTTATCGGTGTATTCAAGAGTGACGTGAGGCATTGTACGCTCCGCTTTTAAGCGCGGTGCTGGCGCTGGCCAGCCCCCTCATGGAGCTTAAAACTGCCCCCTTGGTACGCCCTGCTACTCTGCATAAAAGCCTGACTTATTGGCTCCCCGGCAAGGCCCCGCGCACTATTGGAAATATCCTGATTTCCCCGTACACTCTACCCCCAAAATCAGCTGCTTGGAGGCGTACCCCTGTGAGTATAATCATCGATGATGTGTCCCGCACATTTCAGGAATATCTGCTTCTTCCAGGTCTTACCAAAAAAGAGCACGTCTCCCAGAACGTTAGCCTCCAAGTTCCAATCCAGCGTTATCACCGCGACCAAGGCCCTCGGATGTGTCTTAACATCCCGCTTGTGTCGGCCTCGATGCAAGCAGTGTCCGGTGCTGAACTAGCAATTGCTCTAGCTCGTAAAGGGGGCTGTGCATTCCTGTTTTGCTCTCAGTCTATTGAGTCGCAAGCGGCCATGGTGCGCATGGTCAAAGAGCACAAAGCCGGATTCGTAGAGTCAGATTCGAATCTCCCTCCCACTGCTTCTCTCCATGATGCGCTGGCAGTACGTAGGAAAACTGGGCACTCGACAATCGCAATCACTGCCGATGGTGGTCGGCATTCAAAGCTCCTCGGAATCCTGACTAGCAAAGATTTCTGGGAGTTTAAAGACGATCTTTCACGCCCGATATCAGAGTTCTACACTCCACTAGAGCGTTTAGTGTACGCCAAGGAGGGAGTCACTCTTACTGAGGCAACCGACATTCTATGGAAGAGCAAGAAGGAGTGCCTACCGATCGTTGATGCTCAGGGGATCTTAAAATCTCTCGTGTTCCGCAAGGACTACTTTGATCACAAATCAAATCCAGATGAGCTCAGTGACGAGTCTAAGCGGCTCTTAGTCGGTGCTGCCCTCAACACACGAGACTACCAGGAGCGTGCCGATGCGCTAATAGAGGCGGGGGTCGACGTCCTGTGCTTTGATTCATCCGATGGTTACTCGGAATGGCAAGGTGAAGGAATCAAGACTTTACGCAAGACATACGGCAACGACATCGTCATCGGTGGCGGGAATGTAGTCTCAGCAGAGGGCTTTCGCTACCTGGTGCAAGAAGCAGGGGCCGACTTTGTAAAGATCGGAATCGGGGGAGGCTCAATCTGTATTACTCGCGAACAGAAAGGCATCGGTCGGGGACAGGCTAGCGCTGTGATGGAGGTGGCGGCCGAGCGTAATAAGTACTTTAAAGAGACCGGCATATATATCCCGATCTGCTCCGATGGAGGATTAAACAACGATACGCAGCTTATCATCGCGTTGGCTATGGGGGCTGACTTTGTGATGATGGGAAAATACTTTGCGATGTGCGAGGAGAGCCCAACGCAGAAGATTACCTACCGTGGCAGGGTCTACAAACCCTACTGGGGCGAAGGATCGAATAGAGCCCGCAACTGGCAGCGCTACCAACAGGGCAAAGAAGAGCTTGTGTTCGAGGAGGGGATTGACGGCTATGTCCCCCACAGTGGCCCGCTTTCAGAGAAGGTCGACACCACTACCACCAAAATCAAATCCACTATGTGCAACTGCGGCGTGCTAAGCATTCCAGAGCTTCATAGTGAGGCCAAGTTAACATTGGTGTCAGAGATGACCCATGTAGAAAGCGGCACCTCCAGCATCGAGCAACTTGATCGCATTGAACTCGGCGGTGGGCGAGGAACGTGGTGATGCTCCGAATCAAAAAGGGGTAGCTATGCTGTCGCATCCACAGTTTCTTAAACTATGCGAGGACCTCGGGCGTCTTTGTCCCTCGGATGAGCTAGAGGCGGGGATGAAGGTTGCACGGGGATTTGCCGACCTCGGCTACGAGGAATTTCTGCTGCTACCTGGAGATCGCCTTCTCGCGCTCTATTCTGGGCAGATTACCCCTCTGCCGCCCGAGCATCGCGGGTTCTTCTTTGCCGTGCCATCACCAGATGAGTTAGTAGAGCGTATTGTTAAAGGAAATTTTGATATCGCTTCTTTGGTCTACGAGGAGCAGCGCAGCTGGAGGCTTACTCTGGCCGAGGCTACAACCGGTATTACACGCGAGACTCAAGGCGACTCACTGGAGGAATGCCTTGCGAACGGAATGATATCGATACTGAGCTTAGGGGGATAAGTGCTACACCAAGATCGCGCACTCATCCTTGCCTCTGCCTCCCCCCGGCGGCGCGACTTACTCCAAGAGGCAGGGCTGACCTTTGAGGTGATTGCCTCTGACATTCCTGAGGTGCCGAATGCAGGGGAAGCCCCCGAGGCACTAGCCCGCCGTCTCGCCCTTGCAAAAGCGAACGCGATCGCTGCTAACAGGCCAGATGCCTGGGTGTTAGGAGCTGATACTGATGTATCAATTGATGGGCAGATCCTTGGTAAGCCCTCTGATTGCGAGGACGCCAAGCGCTTACTACGCATGATTCAAGGTCGTACTCATCAGGTATGGGGAGGGTTTGCCTTGGTATCTACTGCACTCGGCATATCTCATGTCGAGTCACTCTGTACCGTTGTCGAGATTGCGCCGATGGATGAGGCAACGATCGCATGGTACGTATCCACTGGAGAGCCACTCGATAAAGCCGGCGCCTACGGGGCGCAGGGAATAGGGGCGCAATTTATCAGGACACTTAGCGGCTCTTTTACAAATGTAGTCGGGCTCCCGATCTATGAAACAATGACAGCTCTGCATCGATACGGAGTATATACCCGTGGCTAACGACCAGACGCTGTACTCACGATACGAGCTCGTTTTGAGCTCGATACAAGAGCAGCTGATCTCACTCGGACGTGCCAAGGATTCTGTCACTCTTTTAGCAGTATCGAAGACTCATCCAGCCTCAGCGATGCAAGAGCTTATCGGTGCTGCCACCGCCCACGGCAAAGCAGTGGTCTTTGGAGAGAACTATGTCCAGGAGTTTAAGCATAAGCATAGCGAGCTTCCCTCGGGAGTGGATTGCCATCTAATCGGACATCTGCAAAGAAACAAAGCTCGGGATGCTGTTAGGCTGTTTTCTGTTATTGAATCCGTAGACTCAGCGGAGCTACTCGCAGCTCTTCAGAAAGAGGCATCGCGAGAGGGGAAGCTCCAGCAGATCTTCCTGCAAGTGAACGTCTCCCAAGATCCTGCCAAACGGGGATGCATGCCAAACGATCTCCCCAGTCTCATCGAGCAAGAGCTGCCGAGGGCCAGCAACATACGGCTATGCGGACTCATGACAATCACTGCTCTATATGACAATCCAGAGGACGCGCGCCCTGATTTTCGCACACTCCGTACCCTGCGTGACGAGATCCTCGCTTCCCAGAGCCTTTGCCAGATAATTGGAGAGAGCTCCCTTGGTCTTAGTATGGGGATGTCCTCCGACTATGGTATCGCTATCGAAGAGGGCGCCACGGTGGTGCGGGTAGGCAGTGCAATTTTTGGCTCGCGGCAATAGCGGGCCGATCACCCGCTTGCATATTTGAGGCGTCAGCCAACTCGCAAACACACAAACCCCCATCCTTTCAAGGGCTTAGCGTCGAATCCATAAATGCTTAACTTTTGCGGTCGGTTTTACGCAGATCCCTCATCTTAAGCTGTGGCGTGTTCTACACGAAGAAACCCCTATGGCAGATAACAGCTTTAAATCAAGCGACGGTACATCCCAGGCAGGGCTAGAGTTCCTGCATGATGTTGCAATGAGTGTTTCGGTGGAGTTCGCCCGCTCCAAACTTACGGTGCGAAAGGTGTTGGGGCTCGGCAAGAACTCGATCATTGAACTTGAGAAGATGGCAGGGGAACCGCTCGAGATCCGCGTTAACGGCAAGCTTGTAGCACGCGGCGAGGCAGTAATCGTAAATGATCGATTCGGTATCCGCGTGACTGAAATTATCTCCCCCGAGGACTTCGAAGAGGGCGGAGGAGGCGAAGGGTAACCTTAAAAGCCCTTCACACGTCGTATCCTACGCGCTCTCAATCAGATACAGCCGCTGTAATTCCATGATGCGGGTCCGATACCACTAGCTCTCTCAGCCATCTGCCTACAATGAGCGTCTTGAATCTCTGATTACCTTTCTGACCGCTTAGCCCTCCTCCTCCGACCTACCCCGGTAAATAGACTAAAGGTCATACCGCTGATCGGGCGAATGCCAGTAATTCGAAATAAAAGTTCCCGATGGCGTATCGGTTCAACATCAGAGACCTCCCGAAACCGTGGCAAAAGAGCACATGATGCCATCAGGCGAAGCAATCCGGAGGCGGCAAACAGAAAGATTAGCGGCGATTGAGGCATCCAAACTAGATCTCCCACCGTAATACTCTCAGGGAGGTAATGTACAACACACCCTCCCGTAAGTGCTCCGATGGTCACAAAGATTGAGTTCATAACTGACTGATAGGCGGTGCAGCGTGCCCGCTTTGCTGGGGTTACAGCATCGAATAGAAAAGTAGCCGCAGCGAGGGAAAAGCCCGCCCAAACAGCGCCATTAAAAAACTGCACTGCAATAATAAACCAGAAATTCTTGCTCGCAAGCCAAAGGAGGGGGGCAAGCACTACTCCAAAGCCAAGGATATTTAGGAGTTTTTTGCTGCCAAAGAGATCTGCAAGCCGCCCCCAGTATTGCATCGTAAAGCACTGCACTAAAACGCTCGCGGCCGCAGTTAAGGTAAACTCAAGATAGGAGAACTTAAGATCCCGCAGCATATAGAGGGTGAAAAAAGGCGCAGAGAATGCCACCGCTCCGTTGATAATCGAAATATAGAGGACGAATCGCGCGAAGTTCGAAGAGGGTGCTCGTCGGATAAACTGCCAGAAGCTAAAGTAGTGGTGATGCCCCGTCGAGTGTTCAGGATCATCATATTGCAAGAGCCAGTACCGAGAGACTAGTCGCGCACCGAAGGCGATTATGAATATCACGGCATAACCAATCGCCGTGCTCTCAAGCACGCTAGCCACCTGCAGCACCTGTCCTGCAATCACCATCGCAAAGAAAGTGAACAATCCCATCAGACGATTTCGAAACCCAAAATATGCCCCCCGAATATTCTCAGGGATCAGATCTCCGATCAGGCTATTCCAGGACGGGTTACCGATGCCGCCACTGCTGTAGTAGAGCACCAAACACCCCAGTAGTGCCCATACCGCCCAGGGTCCATTCCCAACAGCCCACGGAATACCTGCGATCGGAAGCCACACAAGGGCATGCACCAGTGCAGCGTGACAAATTAGGGTGCGACGACTCTTTAGAAACCTAAGCATCCATAAACCAGCAAGCTGCCCCGCGGCTCCCAAAACTGCGGGCAGAGAGGTAAGAAACGCCAGCTGCAGCGGAGTGCCTCCCAGGAATATCGCAAAGGCGCTCAGATACCCTTCACCAGCTCCTACCATAACGGAGAAAAAATTCCCGTCATGCACGGCTGCTTTCAAAGATGGAGTTAGAGTAAGGCCAGCTTTTTGGGCGCTTGAATCGAGTGACACTGTATCTCAAAGTACGGTAAACTCTCTGACATAGTAGCCTAGACCGACAACTGTGGGTACCCGAGGCCAGCGGCAATCGATATGCAATCCCTTCCCTACCGACCAAATGTCTGCATGCTTTTGTACAACTCTAAGGGGCAGCTTTTTCTCGGCGAGCGCAACCACGAAGCCGGGATCTGGCAGTTTCCTCAAGGGGGCGCAGAGCCGACACTCACCCTTGAGCAAAATGTCATCAAAGAGCTCGGGGAAGAGCTAGGAGTACAGCCGTCGCAGATATGTATCACTAAACAGCTTACCGCCACCCATACCTATGACTTTTCAAAACCCCCTCCGTATGCCGTGGGAAGATGGCGCGGGCAAACTCAAACATTCTGGCTGGTTCAATTCTTGGGGCAAGACACAGACATTAACCTCAACTTACACTCCCCAGCCGAGTTTATGAGCTGGAAATGGTGCAGCCCGGATGATGTGCGCTCAGTAGCGGAGCCGAAGCGGCTCCCAGGATACGCCGGCGCTCTGGCAGAGTTTGAGGAGTTTCTAGACTCCACACCACCTTCGAGCCTCCGTTAGAAGCCTCCTCTTATTAGGGGGTTACAGCATTGGCCTGATCCTTAATCAGGGGCAATCCCCAAGCGAGCCCAAACGGCGTTAGGCTGCATCTAACCTTTGAGTGGCATTATTCACGCGCTGAGCTATGAATTTCTCGCAAGAGCAGATTATTTTTTTTGTTGGGCTAAGTGGAGCGCTCTCGCTTCTCTTGCAGGTTTTTTTGGTGCTTGCCGTAGCTATTATTATGCGCGCCCATAGTCGCGAGCGCGCCAGCATGGAACGAGAAATGTTTGGGCTCCTACGCAAACTTGAGGGGCTCACAGCAACCAAACGCGAGCAGATCCTTCGACACTACGACTCAATGCTCGATACCCTGTCTATCCGCATCCCCCCAGCTGTTGCCGCACAGGCGAGCAAATTAGTAATAGATACAGAGAGTCGCATCCTCACTCGACTGGCCGAGCTGGAGCCAAACCTGAAAGGGGATGAAGAGAGTAGAAGAAAAATGGACGAGCTTATTAAACAGATGGAGCATCTTGAGGAAACAATCGTGGCGACTGCCTCTGATGCCGTCCGCTCTGTGATGATTGATAGCCGGCGTTCCCTATTTGATGAGGAGCTGCCCGATATTGAGACGATGAGTTAAAAGAACACTTGAGTGCAAGGTACTCCGTCTTCAGTTATCTACTTAATCTCTTGTTCTCGAGTTTCGCCCAACAGGCCATCCTCACATACCCTCGATTCATGGATGCCACTTATCCACTTACCTTGGCACTCTTGCATACGATACACCACTGGATGTCGAGAGCCACGATTAACTACCACCACGCCTCCGGATTTCAATGCACAAATCTCAATTGCGGCTCGAGAGACACGCTCCGCCTCTATTGGAATTTCGGTTATAAGCGCAGCTGAAGGTAGGGAGAAGTCAACTCCTGCAATTGAAAACGGCACTCCACCAGGACGTCCACACAATACGGCATCGTTGAAAAACAGCACCCCTTGGGTAGCTTGGGCACCCCTCCCAGCAGTGACTTCATAGCGATATCCAGCCTGGCAGGGAGTCAGCTTAACCCCCACAGAGTGATCACCTATCCCAATCTCTAGACTCTCAAAGTCCTGAAACACTCCTTGTCCTGGGGACTTGAGCGCAGGATTTCTAACGTTAACCCCTCCCGGAAAACTCAATCGAAGCAGCCTTAAAATCTCATTGGCAAAGAGTTCATCAATAGGCGCAGAAAAAACATCCTTTTTTTTCGCCAGCATCTGTGGACGCATCTGCGCATCGTACTCAGAAAGCTTACAGAGCATTTCGAGGGCTGCGGTAGCTGCAGGGCTTAAAATACTTACTCCCTTCCGCCAAACATTCGCTCCGCTGATTAGTACATCCTTGTGCTCCTGAAGCCTCTCTGAAAACGATCGTGGACGATGCGCAAACTCCTTTACGCGGTGATTTATTCGGTCTGCCAGTTGCTCTCGCTTGTTAGGATCGGGGTGCTCGTCCCACTCCGTCTGCAACTTAGCAAGCTCGCGCCTTGTAGTGTGGTATTGCGAGCACTCTGTGATGAAACTAGTCGCCATGCCCATTAGAAGGCTAAAGTCCTGATAGGGTAACTCCTTAATCTTTTCTGGTAGCAGCTCAAGCAAAGCACGAGCTTGTTTTGATTCCTCCGCTCTGAGCACACTCTCCGACGGAAGCGCTGCGATGATTGCATTACTAAAGCTCCTGCCCGTGCGCCACTCAGCAGTTTCAGCCATGGGCTGTGCGTGCGGTTGATTTTGACCCGGTTGGCCACCAGGCTGGGGCTGTTGAAATAATGATGAAAGCATAGTGCTAACGTTATGCCCTTTTTGTAGCGAGCCAAACCTTAAACCACCGACGATTGACCTACGTGCGATTGTAAGACGAAACCATGTAACGTTCTTGATACAATCCTTGCGGATCCCCTAATGATATCAGGTGATTACCGAGCATGCTTGGCTCGCAACCCCCGCAGCGGCAGCCCCAATGGCGTAGCACAAGCATTTCAAAGTCAGGCTAAGTCGTCTTACCAGCAAGGCTTGCTGACCAAGAGCGCCTTTGTGCTCTCCGATACCAGCTAGCAGCCCGAGCCGGCCCACGAAGCTTTGCCTTTATTGTTTTGCGCGATAAAGTAACGAGCGCATGGGACAACTCGCAACCTAGTTCATAAATTTGCGCGGAGTAGTTTAGGAATCTTGGCCCGCCCGTACCGATGAGATGCTATGATCCCCAGAATCTGCCCCTCCCCCGAATCAGCCTCGTAACGAAGATGGCAGAGCGAAGTAAATCCTCATGGCGCTACCCCAACAAAACACATACACCGATATCAAGCTGGCCTATAAGACTATTAAGCTTCGTGCGCAGCGCAAGGAGATTGCAGCCGAGATCGCCACGAGCTTTAAGTTAAGTCCGGTCGCGGCGCGGGTGCTGGCGGCTCGAGGCTATAAAGCTGACGATACTTTACGCCACTATCTCTCGCCGACACTCAAGGAGGGGCTGCCTGAACCCGGAAAACTCAAAGGTCTCAAGGATGCCTGCCTGCGGGTGAACGAGGTCTCGCAAGCAGGGGGCAAGATAGCAATCTGCTGCGATTTCGATGTTGATGGGTTATCAGGCGGCGCGCAGCTTTGTCATTTCCTCTCGACAGCAGGAATCGAGGCAAAGGTATTCGTCCCCGACCGATTCGAGGATGGATACGGTCTCAATGAAAAAATGGTGGAGACTATCGCAGAGCAGGGATATCGACTGCTTATCACCATCGACTATGGCACCACGAACACCAAAGAGCTCACCCTTGCGAAGAAGCTGGGGCTTTCAACAATTGTTATCGATCATCACCATGTTGGAGAGGCCAAGCCGCCCTGTGATGTATTTGTAAACCCCAACCAACGCGGCTGTGGATTCGCCGATCGCATCTTGTGCGCATCGGGACTCACCTGGTACTTCCTGATGGGGCTTCGGCAGATTCTACCCTCCGCAAAAGAGATCGATGTTAGAAGCTATCTCGACCTGGCCTGCCTTGGCACCATTTGTGACATGGTGCCTTTGGTAGGGGCCAATCGGGTCATCGCCAAACGCGGGCTAGAGATACTAGCCCAATCAAGTCGTCCCGGAATCCTAGCACTTAAACAGATCATCGGTATCAAAGACTCCGTCTCGTGCTTCGATGTATCATTTGGTATTGGGCCGCGCCTTAACGCGGCTGGGCGAATGGTGCATGGCGATGTTGTTATTGAACTACTCACCACTTCAAATAATTCATCAGCTCAGCGCATCGCTCGCGAACTCAATGCGTTAAATCTTAAACGACAAGACACTGAACAGGCAGTCAAGGCCCGCGCACTTGAAGAGATTCAAGAGCGCGGCTCAATGCCGGCTGCGCTGGTGGTGTGGGATGAATCCTTTCACACCGGAGTAATCGGGATCGTAGCGCAACGGCTAGTGGAGAGCTTCTACCGGCCAGCGGTGGTGCTGGGAGTCGACAAAGAGGGGATATTTAAAGGCTCCGTGCGAGGAGTAAAGGGTTTTAGCGTCGTGGAGGCACTGGCAGCCGTTGGTGAGCACCTCATCAAATATGGAGGTCACGACGGAGCGGGTGGACTTTCAGTGGCAGCAGAGAACATCCAGAGCTTTGCCGAGGCGTTTATCCAAGAGTGCGAAACTCGGCTTGAGCACATCACCAAGCATCCCGTCGCCGAGGCCGATACAGAAGCAGTATTAGAGGAGGTCACCCTAGACCTTGTCCAGGAGCTAAAGGGCTTTGCACCGTTCGGGGTTGGGAACCCTGGGCCACTACTCCTACTCAAGGGAGTAACAATCACTGATGTGCGGGTGCTTAAAGATACTCACCTAAAGATAATCCTCTCAGATGGAAAACGGCTACTGACTGGGATGCTATGGCGACAGCCAGAGCACCCTGCAGTGGCAAAAGGGAAAAAGGTCAACGTCGTGTGTCGCCCAGATATAAACACTTTTCAGGGGGTCACATCGCTTCAAGCGACAATTGAGGCGGTAGAGTAGAGAGCTTAGAGGCAGTTCTTCTCGATAATCTCGAAAGGAAACAGCAAGCAAAGCGCTGCGACTCTAGCGCACCACATCAAGCATCTTCTGCTCAATTCTGCTTACAACCTGCGCCATATTCTTAGCTGCTCGATCTATCGCCTCAAGTGCCTGACCGGTGCTTTCAGAGAGAGCGCCCGTGGCTTGCGCGACAAACACCATCGCTACTATCTCTTGAAGGGGATTATTTAGATCATTTCTCAAGTCTGCGCCCAGTGAGCGAATCTTCGAATCAACCGGCAAAGTCTTGATCGATTGAGCGTCCAGGCGCTCCTGAGACGGCGCCCTCCTTTGATCTACCGCCGACAGCCTTCTCACCGCGGCAAACTCATACCCGGACTTTCCAAATACCTCAGCGCTTTTTAGCGCCATATCTCCCACCACCACCACATCCGGCGGGCTCTCTAAGCTCTGCAAAGTATCCCTTAGCCTTCCTATCCCGCCATCTGGCAACACTGGGCTTGAAACAATCAGGCTTATCTTGCGTCGCGCCAAGATCCAACGCGCAAGCTCCAGCGTGGGCGCATAGGTAATCGAGCAGCCGGGGAAGGAAAGGGTAAGCTGTACTGTAATCTCACGAGCCATATCCTGGCCATCATTGATTACAAGCACGTTCACCTCAGGGGCAGTACTGCGTTGCCGAGCATCCGGACACCCGTCGTTTTGGACAGTTATTGATTGTCGCTTGAATTGAACTGGTAAGGAGGAAGCAGAAAACTTCATAACCAAAGGCAACCAACAAACAAACCTTATGGCTTTCAGCTAGTTAGCGGCTGAGTCCATCATAAGCGATGACACACCTCATACAATTGAGATGCGATAACTGAGTTAAAGTTTCGAGGCGGTCAAAATAAAGTAGGGCAGCAAGGGAGAGGGAGCTGCCTAATCTTTCAGACAAGCGCCCCGGGCTGCGCCAACGTCGCCTACCCTAATCGAAACAGAGGAATCCTGCCTGCCGGAGTCCAGAATCTCAGCCGGGAGTCACACGTTGAGACCGCACCATAAAAGCACCGACAAGCATGAAGATCTCTAGCACAAAGTACATCCACCCCAACCCGATCATGCTGCCATAGGTAAGCAGGACATACGAACGAGCAAGCACCAGGCCACCGTAAAGACACCGCGAAAACAAGATCGCCCCGGCGTCCATTCCGGAGATCCACAACGTGAGAAGATAAAACATCCCGATACCTGCCTGCAGCCCACCATACACGGCGGTATATTCAGCTACTCCCTTATCTCCAAGCAGTACATATCCGATCGCAGTGGAGGTATACTCCGGAGCGAATAAACACCATGCTCCAAACACGAGGAACATAATCCCGTTGAGAGTGATATAGAATCGAGCACCCGTCATGGCGGCATCCTATCAAAAGTAACTATAATTTGTGAGCCCCTACAATTTAGGTCGCGGTAGAATATTCTGACTGACCAACTCCTCGTTTTTGGCCTGAAGCTCCAGGTTGCTCAGTAGTACGGCAGGAGAGATCGTGCTGACTGGCACCAGTCCAGACTCAGCACCACAAAAGCCGTTATCAAGCTCCGGTGAGTCACCCACCGCGATGATGTTGTTGAGTGCCTGGAGAGGAGTACCTACAAGGTTCACCCCTCGCACAACTGTCTCGCGCCCATCAGGGTATACCAAGGTTGCATAGGAGATCTCCCCTGAAAACGCTTGAAAATCATAACTTGTCGTATCGGTCTCGCCTCCGGAGGTCTGATACACAATAAGACCAAACGGCTTCTTCTGGCGCTTGATCTCATCGATCAATAGCTCGCGCAGGCGAGGCATCGATACGGTCTCCTTACCGCGCACCATAAAAACCCCCATCCGACTGACTGGACGCTGGAACTTACGGCTGCGAGCGTGTCCGTTTGGTTCAAATTTTCTTCGCACTGTCGGGGCCCGCGTATTCACAAAACCGCGCAACACGCCGCCCTCTATCAAAACGGCGCTCTTCGCCGGCGTCCCCTCATCGTCGTAATGGTAGGCGCCCACACACCGCTCGCCCCGAAAGCGCGTAAGTCGTGGATTATCAATCACATCGATATCGACATTCAGGACCCGTTTTCCCTCAAGGCCCCGAAAGGTCTGCCCCTCATCTGCTGATAGAAGTCGGCTCCCTTCCAATCTGTGGCCAACTGCCTCGTGGAAAAGAAGCCCGGCGGGATGCGGGTACAAGAGTACTGGGCCAGAGAACGAATGAAGCTGTCGTGCGCGTGCCAGGCGTAGTAGCTGACGATGCTTCTCAAGCACCATCTTCCTAAACTTCTGCGCGGTCGGAAGCTCCTGCACATCAGCACAGTTAATCACCACCTCCTGCTCAATTGTGGCTCCCTCAGAGGTGAGCTTTCGAATCGTTGCAGTGAGAGAAAAGGTCGTAGAATGCTGGGCTAAAATCCGCCCCTCGGTGCTAACAAAGAGCTTTGTCTCCTGTGAGGAGTCAAACTCTACCCAGCTCGTCGAGACATTGGGAAGCTCTGCGATCCACTTAGATGCCTTTTTAACAAATCGCACCCAGCGCTCCTCATCGACTTTTTGACGTCGTCCGTAAGCAATATCGACCTTCCGCGGCAACCGTACGAATGAGGCCAGCTCGGCATGATGATCAGGGGTACTAATCCGTCCCGACTCCTTATTGCTGTAGTCCTTGAGCGCCTCGCGGAACTTAGACTCGGTAAGTCGCCACAACGCCAGGCGCAACCCATCATAGTGGCGGTCATCGATCGGTACAGTCACATGGGAAACTGACTCACGCTCCCTATCGTTGTCCGTTAGTCCGCCATCAGTGGTTTGATCATATCGATAGCTTCCTACCCGAATATCCGCGTACACATTACGGGTGTGATCGGAGCGCCGTCGATATATCGACCCGCTCGATGCCCAGGTGTTAAACCATTCGAGATCCCGCAGCAGGAAGGAGCAGTAGTAGACCCTTGGAAACCCGGGTACTTTCATGCGCAGGGCACGTCCAGCATCCTTACGTAGAATCGGAATCAGCCGATGAATCGTCGAGCGTGGCAACATATGCGACCTATCTATCCACAGTTTTCACAGCT
>JBILUF010000153.1:0-6480 GCA_044371155.1 Bdellovibrionota bacterium | reverse complement strand
AAGCCAGGGTGGGTTTTCTGATTGCTGCGCGGCTCCGAGTTTTTCAAGGAAGAGAGCTCGAATCTTTGGATGTACAATGCCCTCCAAAACCTTGCGTTCATTACTATCCGCAAATACTATCGCTGCAAGTCTCTGCCGGTCGATGGCACCATTTGGCTGTGGTGCTACCGCTTGCCCGAAGTGGGCTATAACCTCTTGATAGCCGGTGGTTCCCGGTGCCACCACCTCACGAGCGAGCTGATCTGCGTCGATGACCAGGGCTCCCTTGTGAGCAAGGATGGCTCCGACGGCGCTTTTGCCGGAGCCGATTGAGCCCGTAACGCCAATAATAAGGGGAGTAGTTGCCATAGCAGTTGACAGCGATTGTTGCCCGTCTGAAACTGTTTGGGCAAGGGGGCGCTATAGTAAAAAACTGAGCCCCATGCGGGCCGCGCTGATGGGGGGAGTTGCCCCCTTAATAGTTAGAGTGCACGAGAGAAGATATGAATGACGAGACCAGGACAGAGTCGGATTTTAACGAGCGGCGAGGAGGGGAGAATCGGCCAGCGACCGTGGATGATATTATTCTCGGGGATCTTGTAGCCAATGCATCTCGGAGCGGGGCCAAGCTAAAAGAGCTTCTGGGTGGAACTATTCTGATTAAGCTTGTCGACTCGGGAAAGCGTTTCTTGGTCGACTGGACAGGCAACGAGCTCAAGGCGCAGAGCGTAGGCAAAGACGCTGTGGCCGAGTGCACAATCTTGGTAAGTGAGGATCACTTAAAAAGGATCTCGCACGGGGATCTTAACCCACAGATAGCGATGCTCTCAGAGAAGATTCGTGTTGAGGGTCGAAAGTCTGTGGCGATGTATTTCTTTAATCTCATCGCCCCGCGCTCTGCGATATAGAGCCGAAGGGATAGAGCACGCCTCTCGATGTTATTGACTCGATCTTATTGAATCGAATTCACAGGGGTCGCGTTAGGAGCTAGAGCAGCTACTCGTCAAGCAACAGGCGGTTGATGCGGTCGGCATCCAGGTTACTGACTGCATTCAAAGCTTTTGAGGGTTCTGCGGCCAGCCGCTCAGCGATCGCATCAATCACTTTGCTTGCGGCCTCGGGGGAGGGGAGCTCTGGGCCTATCTGCACTACCGTGGCTCCTTCAGAGCTGGGTTTGGCCGCCGAGGGGATAGTGGCGCGAGACTCCAAAGCGCGGTTCTCCACAGGGAGAACCCGAGGTGTTGAGCTTATCGGATCTGTTTTTACTCCACTCATAGCACCTTTGGATGCTTCTCATGGTCGATAGGATTCAGGGGTGTTGAGTTGGTTGTGCAGGGTATCCTAACCTGCGCATTGGCGACGATTTAGTTTATCTCTATGACACCTTAAACTGCAGTAGTTGTGACTTGATCTGACGGCCAGTGCCCGATCAGATGGGCTCGATCAGATTGAATTCTCCATGCTGGGTTCTGTTTTTCTCTTCTCTCGCTTGTCCTTCCTGGACTCGCTCGAGGCGGGCAAAGCTCGCCTTGGGGCCCGTAAAGGACCTAAGGCTCGCCGCCTTCGTCGCATCAATGCTCCTCGGCGATCTGCCCATCCCTGGGCAGGCTGTATAAATCTGGCTCCGACTCCATCTGACACTGTCCGAAACATCAAGTCCAGATTTCTACACTTAAAAAGATAAGGCTTTATCAAGAGATTGCAGCGACCCTGTGGGTGATTTTCTGCGCTGTCCTCTTGTGCCGTAATCAATTTATTTTTAGAGTCTGCCTGCGGGGGCTGGCCCCCAAAAATCGTATAAACATATTTAGGTCGGTGGTGACATGAGTTCAAAACTAAGAATTTCTGCCTTGCTCCTGGCGTTAGTAGCTGGGGTATCCCTTGGTGCTGCAAATACAGTGAGAGCAGACGATGATTACTCCTCTTATCCAGCGTTCGAAGGATGCACCGAGATAACAAGAAAGGTGGGGATAAAGCAAAGTGGTCGATTTGGCTGGAAGCCAAAAGCGGCGCATTTTAATGCAGCGGTCATCGTTGGAGCACGACGGTTTGTGAATGATCCAGCTGGGGTCCCTATCGTTACACTCTATAAGGCCTCCAACGGCCAGCGGATATTATCCAGTAGCAATGGATTGCGGCTTAAATCGAAGGGGCGTTGTAACGGGGTGGGGGAAGATATCTGTGCTGATACCTGGATTACCCCGATTCGATGGCCGGGTTCCCGGGTCGCCGAGCGGTATGGCGCTATCATCGTTCGATTCACGGGGCGAGCAGGCTCCACCCGTGGATGCCGGTATTATTACGTAGCGAACCCAGCCGAGCGAGTGCAGTACGAGAATAAGTAGTCAGCTCAGACCCTAAGAGCTTGAACGCCCCGCTCCGGCATGAAACCCGATTAGGGCATGTCGGAACGGGGCGAATTTTTTGGGTAAGCAGCTCGTATTGCAATTGGTCACAATCTGATACGAGATTTTCAAAGTGGCCACGCTCGCCTGCATATTTCATGAAGATCGCTTTGCTCGCCAGGAAATATAATAGGGAAGACAGCCTTTCATCATGATCATTGGTCAGGCTCTCGCAATCAAGATGTCCTCTGCCTGCGACGTTTTGTCTAGAACCCAAAGTGCCCACACAAAACATCGCAAACCCACTCCGTCGGCTGGCCCCCGGGTCTGAGAGTGTATCCTTATCTCTCCTTTTCTCACGGTCGATGCGTAAGCCCCATTAGACGCACCTGGCAGATCCAGTGAACTAGTTGCTGGAGCTAGTCAGAGAATCGGGTACAATCCATGCACTTACTGGCGCCAATACCCCACTCCAAGGGATGATTCGCGCTAGCGATATCTGGATTTTCTGCGGGTCGATTGGTGTTAGTCTATCTGTGAGGCAGTGCTGGAACTGTAATCCAGGCAACGACTCCTTGGAGCAGCTAATATGATATTCTCAATGCCGCAACTCGTTTGGTTAAGCGCTACGTTGTTCTGCTGCGCTCTTCTTACCTTCTATGGTTTGACCTCCTACCCGTTTGCCGTCCATGGGGATGTCGGTGAGATTTTAACTCTCGGGGCAGAGCTTCAATCCCCGTGGGAGCTGTTTCTGCCATCCCGTTGGTGGGGTATCCCCGGTCTTATGTTGCTTCCTTCCTGGCTTGGTTCCCAGCTTGAGTTTAGCCTGTTTGCTGCTCGGTTACCGGATGCAACTCTTGGAGTACTCTCCGGCCTCGCTCTGTTTGCTCTCGCGATCCGCTCTCTGAGACCTGCCCAGTCCTTTCTGTTCGTCTTGCTTATTACCAGCTCGCCGCAGGTGCTCCAAACAACTCGGCTTGGGGTGGGACAGGTTCCCCCGTGGCTGTTCACGGTTCTTTACTGTTTGTTGGCATGTCGTATTTGGGAGCGAAGTGGTCGACCAAAAGCCGCAGGATACCTGCTAGGGGTATTGGGGCTACTTTCTTTCTTTATCTATTTGCCAGCACGCGCTCTATCGGTTCTTTTTGCCGTGCAGGTTGCAGCAGCAGTTGGGGCATCGGTTATAAAGCGAGAATGGAGGGCGGGAGCTATTTTTGCAAGTTACGCAATCGTTCCGGTAGTGGGCTTTCTAATTTTCCTACTGAATTCCCCTGACATAGTCCCTCGTAGTTCATATCTTTATCACCCCGCGTCAGGGTGGACTCTACAATCTATCCTCACTGATTATATTCCACATGTCACCAAAAACTCACTGCTGGCACTCGGCTCACTCATATTTATTCCCGGCACAGCGAATGGGGATTTCTACCTTAGTGATGCTGGATTTTTCGACCCTCTGACAATTCTTCTTGGTATCACGGGGTGCCTGGCCATGCTGTGCCGACGCAGCTCAGTTGATGCGCGTACTCCGTTTTACATTATGATAATTAGTGCGCTCACTCTTGGGGGAATCCAAGAGGTGACCCCGGCCTACAACCGACTTACCCCCATGTACTGTGCGTTTGCAATAATAGCTCTGGAGGGCTGGCGTCTCTGCTCTGTGCCTAGCCGTCGCTGGGCGGGAATCTCTCTGTCGTGTTTGGCTATCGCTCAGATAGCTTGGAACGCAACCCAGTACTTTACCTACACAGGGGTGGCAAATGGTCGTTGGTGGTCAGAGCGAATCACCGCACTCTCGTACTACCTGCGCGATCATGCCCCCCCTGGGTGTTTCATCGTAGCTGATACCGAGCGTTTGGGGTTTTACGGAAATCATGGCACTCTACGGCTGATAGCAGGTCGTCAGGGTGGGGTTGACGCCGCCCGCCCGGAGAGCTGTGCCAGAATTGCGGCCTGTGGAGAGTTTCTAATTGTCTCTGCGGAGAAAGGGTCAAAGTGGCAATCCGCTGGTGAGGCGATCGACCACTGTGGATTTGCTCTAGTCACCAAAGAGGCCAGGATAGTTCAGCCGGGGATCCTGGTCACAGCGGTTGGATTTGACCAATAAGGCAGCAGTCCTATCGCGCCTCAGCACGCAGGGTCTCTTTTGGGCGTTGGCCAACTATAGCGTATTTCAAAAATAGGGGCCCGTCTTCGCGCTTGCTACGGCGCGACAAGACTGCCTATTTTTGAATGACTCCAAGCTCGAATGGGGCCCCGAAGTGCTACATGCTTGTGTTGCGTTGGCGCTTCGGCGCTGCTCGCGCCATCCATGTCCCGTCCCGAGGCCGTCCTTGAGATGGCCTCCAGGCCACCTGAATACCGCCAATTAGATATGAGGGCCGATTGAATACAGCGGCTAGTTACAATAAACTTGGTCTCGCGCAGGGGCGCCGGAAGTCACGATAAATTGCAGGAGTAAAGGCGAGTGTCGGTCAAGAGTGATATACTAGGGGAATATAATGCCCTCAAGCTCGATTCTATCGCGAGTGGACGGGATGTTATCGATCTCTCGATGATCAATCCAGATATTCCGCCAAGTCGCTTTTTGCTCGATAAGCTCCTGGAGGCGACAGTGCGCCCGATCAATCATCGCTACGCTGTGGCGCGCGGAGTGCGAAAGCTACGGGAGGCTTTCGCCGAGAAATATCGTGCTGCCTGGGGAGTGAATGTAAGCCCTGAAGAGCAGGTGTGCGTCACTATGGGAAGCAAGGACGCCATCGAACATACCCTGATGGCCCTAGGTGTCGATGGGGCTGATGTGATTGTCGGTGCCCCGACCTATCCAAACTATCTCTCGGCGATCTCTCTGGCGCGGCTTTCCCCGCGATTTTTTAACATCTGTGATGATGAGGACGCCATGGTTGCTGATATCGCAGCCAAGGTAAGAGAGAAAAGGCCTGCAGCAATTCTACTTAACTTTCCAAATAACCCTACCGGCCTTACAGTCTCGCGGCATTTCTACGAGCGACTGATTGAGATCGCGTGCAGTAGCCAGATCGTATTGCTCAATGATTTTGTGTATGGAGAGATGTGCTACGGAGGACGGCGAGCTGTAAGTCTCTTGGAAGTACCAGGGGCGGCTGACTGCGCCGCCGAGATTTATAGCTTATCGAAGGCCTACTCAGTGCCGGGGTGGCGAGTAGGGGCGCTGGTGGGGAATGCCGAGCTGGTGCGCGCTCTAGCGCGCTTGAAAGCAGAGATTGATTACGGGATCTTTTTGCCTCTGCAACACGCAGCCGCAGCTGCTCTGACTGCAGGGTCACAGATCCCCGCGCAGGTAACGGCGCAGTTTGAGGAGCGAAGTGAGCTTTTTCTTACCGGCCTACGACGTCTGGGGTGGGAGGTAGTCACTCCTCGTGCCGGTTGCTGTGTCTGGGCCAAGTTGCCACCAGCCTTGTGCCGTGAGGGGAGTATCGCGGTGAGCTACAGACTGCTGTCTGAGGCGGGCATCGCTGCGTATCCCGGGCCAGCATTTGGCTCTAGTGCAGAGACGGGTTGCGACAAGCACTCCTCAGAAGGGTGGGTACGATTTGCGCTCGCAGTGTCACCGGCACGGATTCAGACAGCGCTGGAGCGTTTGACCGTATGGAGTGCGCATCGCAGTGATGGAATGATATCGTCACAGGAGGCGATTGGTGAGTAGGATATCTCGCTCCATGATACGTGCGCTGTGGCTGTCTAGAGTCGGCAGGGTTCTTGTTGTGAGCGGTATCATTGGTATGGGCAGTGTGGCCCTATCGCCGATTGCGGCGGCGGCTGAGCAGGATTGTGTGGCGGCCAGCGCTTTGGTGAAGCAAGGGCTAGATCGCGCTGATGGATCAGATGCCGAGCGCGATCTCTATACTCAGGCGATTGCGAAATGCCCTGGTATGGGAGAGGCCCACTATAGCCTTGGAGTCGCCCTTGAGAAATTTGGCAAGCTAGACGAGGCGATCGCTGCGATCGAAAAGGCGATCGATGTAAGCGATCAGCCCGGATTCAGAGTTGCCCTTGGTAATTTGCTAGTTGGCAAAAATAAGCTCGATGATGCTCGTCATGAATTTGACCGGGCGTTGGCGGCGCAGCCGAAAAATGCCGCTGCTTCGCAGGGGGTCGCATTGGTGTTAGAGCGACA
>JBILUF010000152.1:0-6490 GCA_044371155.1 Bdellovibrionota bacterium | reverse complement strand
CGATGCTCTTACGGGAATGTATCTTAGAAATTTCATCTACTCCGAGCAGGGCCGAGAAGAGATAGCGCTTCGCATCCCTGGACCTAAACGGTTTATCCTTTTTGATTGTCAGCATGCTGGCGCAGCCAATACCTATGGCGATGGGAAAAGAATCGATAAGTACTTTCAATCTCTGAACGATATCTTTGAGGGCGCTGCCGCCGCCCATGGGATACCGATTGTAGCGATGCGGCTGGGAGGAGATGAGTTTGCTCTTGTAGTGCCTGCGGAGAAGCGAAGCACTAGATTTCTTCACGATGTGATTGGAGCCACCGAACAGTGCCGCCGAGATAACCTTGGGCCAGGAAGTAATGAGCTGGGTGAGTATGTAGTCACTCGCAATATCATGCGAGCGCTGCGTAACGACTATCGACGTCATTGTGAACACTTCGGAGAGCCGATCTCTTCGGAGGGGTTTCATCGGCACTTAGAGGATGCGGTGTGTCATCCCGGCATGCTGAACCGGTTTGAGGAGTATCTTAAGAGCACAGGAGCAAATCTCGTCATCGAGGAGCTGTTGAGGGATAGCTTACAGGGAGATATCGGGCCAGCTATTCGAGCGGGCTTTTTCCAGAAATACCTTGCAACCACGCATTTCCCCCTTGTTCATGAGCCTGCCGGACGTTTTTCAGTGGGGGTAGTGGAGCTTGGGGATTCGCCCTCCTGGGCTGACTACCATATCGCGGAAGGAGTTGCCTCCAAGCGTATTCAAGCCACTAAGGATAGGCCGTTTGTCCTTGAGATGAGTGACTCAGTGCCGCTAGACCGAGAGTTAAAAGTGAAGGCCCATGAACAGGCCGCGCAGCTTGGTTTCCAATCTCGGGTCTCTCGCTATAACGCGCTGTGGAATGAGCTCGCTCAGCCTGCTGCTGAATTCCCCGAGCTACGTGCTGCCAAGCTGTGGGAGGTTGTAAATCTGGCGGTGACTGATCCTAATCTCCCTGGCGCCCTGCGGGCAGGGCTCCTGGGTGAGATTCCTGCGGAAGCGGTGCTGGGTAAGGGGACAAGTGGACCTCTGTATGCCCTTACCGTCGATGTAAAGTCGTTTGGAGTGGTGAATAATAGCCTTAGCTACTCCGAGGCTGATGCCATGTTGGGGCAGCTTCTCACGGAGGCGCAGCGGCACTTCCCGGCCACTGCAGTGCTGCGGCACGGAGGCGGAAAGGTAACGCTCCTTGGCGCTGAGCCCCTGACTGGTCCGAAACTTGCCGAACTGCGAGATTGCCTTTCGCAACAGTGTCAGCAGTTCATCCGCTCTAATCCGGCTGGATTTAAGAGGATCGCCCTTGAGTTTGGTGAGCGCGTAGCACTCAAGACCTGCCAAAAAGAGGCGGGGGGACATCGTCTGCCGCCAATTGATCTGGGTGTATGTGATTTGGCTATGACAACAGTGCTTCTTGAGCCTGGGGCGCCGCTACCGCTGCTGTAAAATGCTGTATCAGAACTAGGCCGGAACAGTTACTTCGCCTGCAAAGTTGGTGGCCATTGCAGCGCTAAACTCCGGAATGTTTCGACATACCCCATTAGCGATCAGCCAGCGCACCTTCACCGCTACAGCGCTGCTGGTGTGGTCAAAGCAGGGAATAGCTCCTGCTTCAACGGCGCCGATGCCAACGTCATAGTGTTGTCCGCTTGCAGTCGCGCCATCTGTCTTAACAGTAAGAAAAATCGGAATCTTCAGTCGTTCAGAGGCGTGTCGAATCAGCGGCAGAAGATCGCTCGGGGGCTCAGTTGGGATGTTGCCATCTCCCATAGACTGCAGAATAGCAGCGCGGAAGTGGCCAGTTTCAAGGATGGCTCGAAAGCCATCAACATCAAAACCAGGCTCGATATCCACAGAGATTACACCGTGTGCGGCGAAGTGTGGGGCGATGACTCCTTCTGCAGTGCTAGGTATCCGTCGGAGTAGAGCGGGATTAAGCTCCACGCCATAGGCATTTACGATCCCCACTGCAGGATAGGCCGGGGATTCAAAAGCCCGGAACTTTCTCTCGTTTACCTTCACCGCGCGACATCCAAGCAGGACGAGATCCCAGAAATTAATCAATACATCTGCCACTCCTAGGCTGAGTGCGGATTGGATGGTCCGGAATAAATTCACAAGATTGAACTCTCCGTCTCCGCCTTTTGCATAGATGCTATTCTGTGCTCCAGTGAGCACCACTGGGATACGCAGTGCTTGCGCGGCAGGGTTAGTCCCATGCAGCGCCAAGGCAAGGGCGGTCGCCGTGTACTGAAGACTGTCGGTGCCGTGGGTTATCGCTACTGCATGATAGCCCTCCTCCTGGGCAGCGTGAACGAGGGTGGCTAGATTGGTCCAGTCACGAGGATGCACATTACAACTGTCCTTGTTGGTGATATGGCGAAATGTCACCGCGAATTGATCTTCAAAACCCTCCAGCAATCGCTCGGTCGTTCTTTGAAAATCAAGCGAGTCCTGGGGCACTCTGTTAACGAAGGTGCGGGGGCCAGTCTGCTCAATCCGCATCCCGATAGTGCCCCCATGATAGAGAAAAAGAATCCTTTGTTTCTCGTGCACTGTATCCCCTTGGTTTGAGTCGTACGAATAAGGATAGCACTGAGAGGAGCCCTGCTCCACAGCGAAAATAATCCTACTGACAGGATGGCGTTTCAGTAAGGTTATTTGAGCCTGTCTCGCTGCGTCCAAAGATTATTATAGCTTGGTCTCGTAAGAGGATAATGCGCTCTGCGGCACCGAGATGAGATGTCCAGCGCTCAGCAGAAAGCGGTATAGGTGCTGAAGCGGGCCAGAGAATTCGAGGCTCTCAGCAGTGATAGTTCCTGTTGCGCTGGACTTACAAAAGGACTGCTCAACCCCGTAGGATTTAAGCTTGGCGACAAAGTCTTCGTGTGACATTGGGAATACATACATTTTAGCTCCCTGCATAAGGAGTTTTCCGAGCCCTTCAAGCAAGCCACCTTCAATGCCTTCGTAGAATCCAGACTTCAGTAGCGGTACCAAGGTTCCCACCCCCACTACCAACCGAAGGGGCTCCTTGGTGTAGCGACGGATGTATTCGGTGATATGAAAGGTCTCTCTAAAATCAGACACAAGAATTGGTAAATTAAACTCCCGAAGAGATTGAATGCGCTTTAGGAGCTCGGCATCTGAAACAATATCCCCCGGCCGCGCGCCGCGAATCGTCAGCTCGAAGCACATCACTGGCTCTCGATCGGCTGGAATCTCAGCTTTGAGCAGGGCGTGAGAGGTTTTGAGCATCTCTGCAAGATGCGGGATCGCCTTTTGGAACGAGCCGCGCTGCATGAGCACCGGGCGTTTATGCAGAAGCTCGGACGGGTAAACGAGTGCACCGTCTTCTTTGAAGGCAACCGCATGGCAGAGTCTCTGACGCACTAGTTGCACCGCTGCCAGTTCAGGAGTAACCCCCTCAAATGCAGGTCCCGCCAGGTGCACGAAATCAACCTCGATTTGCTCCAAAGAAAGCGAGTCGAGCAGCGACGAAAGAAGCTTCGCCACAGATTCGCGGTGATAGAATGCCGCGTGAATAAGGTTAACACCAAGTGTACCTAGAGCCTGTTGCTGCGCTAGGTTAGAGCTGTCCATTAGATTTACATGCAGCAAGATGTCATTAGGAGCTGATAACGGCTCGGATTGAAACCGCACCCCTAGCCAGCCGTGACATTCGTTTGTCCCCTGAAAGTTTCTGGCTGATACGGTGTCAGCAAACACAAAGAAGGTGGTTTTCTCGCTACGGCTTGCACTGAGTCGTTCGCGCAAAAGCTCGTACTCATGCGCGAGCATGGCCTGCAGCCGCTCCTTCGAAACATAGCGACCGGATTTGCCATAGATGGCATCGCTATACTGCATATCGTATGCTGACATCGTTTTGGCAACTGTTCCGGCAGCCCCTCCGACGCGGAAAAACCAACGAGCTACCTCCTGCCCACCACCTATCTCAGCAAAGGTCCCATACGGTAGGGGATCAAGATTTAGTCGCAACGCTTTATCCTGAGTCTGTCGATCGGTCTCTGGGTGTGGGGATGTAATTGGTTCAACGGATGGGGTGTTTTTCATCGGGTTCATTGTGTTTGGCTCGGACAGATATTCAGATTAGCAGCGAAGTATGACGGTAGGCTAGCCCTGAGTCCTCTGGAAATACACTGGAGTATACAGGATTGTGCTCCTATGCTTAGAGGCTCTTTAGCGCTACGATAGAGCGAGTATAGTGGACATGCATACGCAGCCAGAGGCGCTTATCCCTTCCCTAGAAAGGTCGATGCCGGCGAGGCTAACCGATCGAATCACATTGCCGTTGGGTGTATACCGACACCCCAGCCGCTTCATTCGAGTGGCTGGTTGGAGGTTGAATCTACGCCCGACCACGACTGTTCCTTGGACTCTCCGGTTGAGGTGACAGGTTCTTTGGTGAACTGCTCTATTACCGCGAATAAAGTCGATTGTGAAATAGGTTTTGGCACGACGGCATCCATCCCTGATGCCAAGCACCGTTCGTACTCAGACCCCATCATACTTGCTGAGATTGCTACCACCGGCACCTCGCGCTTGGATTGATCTGCAAGAGAGCGAATCCGGCGTGTAGCCTCAAATCCATCAAGCACAGGCATCTGGCAATCCATAAGGATAATCGACACGGGGTGTTTTGCCAGGGTCTCAAGAGCCTCCTGGCCGTTTTTGGCAGTGAGCACCGGATACCCTCGGTTGTGTAGGATGCTTAAAAGTAGCCGCTGATTCACCTCGTTATCTTCTACTACCAGCACTGGCTGGCTGCGACGCAGACGTAGGGTCGAGCGCGCAGCGTCTACGGGCGGAATCCGCACCGGCTCTCCGCATTGGAGGCGCACGGTGAATCGAAAAGAGCTTCCCACATCCGGGATGCTTAAGACCTCGACGTCGCCCTGCATCATGCGGATCAGATGTCGAGCGATCGATAAGCCGATTCCAGCACCGCCATGCTCACGAGTTCCCGATGAGTCTAGCTGTGAGAATGGTTGAAAGAGGTTTGGAATAGAGGCAGGCTCAATCCCAACTCCGTTATCACTCACGGCACAGCAGAGAGTCACGACTCCATCTGCTTCAAAGCGTGGCCTCATGTAAACGAGGATAGCCCCCCGTGAGGTGGTGAACTTGACAGCGTTGTCGACCAAAGTCATCAAGATTTGTCGCAGTCGAAGCGCATCCCCAACAAATTTCTCTGGCATATCAGGCGCCACTTCGATCACTAGAGTTTTGCCAGCCGCAGCGCACTGGATCTCAAAAAGTTTTTCAACATCGCCCAGAAGCTGCGAAAGATTTAGCGGCCGTTCCTCTAGGGCGAGACAGCCGGTTTCAAGCTGCGCTAAAGAAAGAAGATCTTCAATTAAGCGCAGCATCGCCTCTGAAGCATCTTTAACGAGTCGTAGGTCAGAGCGAATATGCTGCTCAGCTATCTGATCAATTGCAAGCTGGGTGAAGCCCAGAATGCCATTAAGAGGGGTTCTGAGCTCATGGCTCATGTTTGAAAGAAAGCGACCTTTTACCTCGGTAGCCTGACGTGATTGGCGCAGGGCGTTATGCAACGCTTCGGCGGTGCGCTGATGTTCGACAATCTCTTGTTGAAGCGACGCGTTTGCCTGCTGTAAAGCAAGCGCGCGCTCATAGGCGATGATCTGGTGTTCAGCGCAAGCTATGAGCTCCTCAAATAGCACCGGCTTTCGGATATAGTCATTCGCTCCTGATGCGTAGATCTCTCGAATCAGCTCGGGTTGGTCGACGCATGTTAGGCAGATAATCGGAAGTAGTTGATATTTCTCCTGAGCACGTAGTGTGCGGCAAAGCTCTGAGCCCTTCATCACGGGCATCATCTCATCGGTGACAATCAAGGAGACATCGATGCGCTTAAGTATCGATAGCGCCTCATGGGCTGAAGAGGCGACGAATACTTCATAGTCTGCCTCCGAGAGAACCTGGCTTATCACAAGGAGGATGTCCGGCGAATCATCGACTAAAAGGACCCGCTTCAAGGACTTCTTCATACGACTCTGCCCTGTAGTAGAGGACCGACCTGATCGAGGTATCTGGATATACCCCGATTAGTGCTGGTATTAGCTTGCCCCGAAATATTGACCCTTCACCACCCGTAAGGGGGTATCGACAAATGGCTTGCCTCACGAAAGAATCGAGCGCATCTTTATGGTGGTAAAAGATTTTAACATCAGAGGCTTGGCTGGAAGAGATAGGGGAGCCTTAAGGTAAATCGCCCCTGGTTTTGGCAAGATAGGTGATAGCCTCAGACTGAGGGAGAGAGACAGAGGATATAGAGCACCCGGGGAGCCCCCTCTGATGCGATTTAGAATGGGGTGAGCTCTGGAAAGTAGTCCTCAACATAGATATCGTTAAAGTCAAAGAGGCCACCTTCCTGCACCGGGAGAGAGAGTGTGTGTCCCCCCAGGGAGGTAAAGCAAAGAACTC
>JBILUF010000151.1:0-6527 GCA_044371155.1 Bdellovibrionota bacterium | reverse complement strand
CCCGACCATTTAAAACGTGATAATCACGCACAAGGGAGCCTGCCCCCGGCCCCAGCACCTTCGCATAGTCAGCCCCAGTCGACCCTCATCGGGATTAACGATGCAACGTTAGTCATCACGCCCGATGCGCTTAGCGCTCTTATCACAGAGAGTGCAGCGGAAACCGTGGTGGCAATTGAGCAAGGTATAGTTGGAACCTCCCCTGAGATATGTCCGTGCCCCGACCATTTAAGTGGCGTAGCTACTGGACAGACCGGGGAGTACTCAACAGCGGGCTCTGCGCCAGAGAATGGCCCGCTCGATCGTCAGTCGCCTCTCTCGCCTGATGCGATCGCCTCCATGATAACTGCAAGTGCCACAGAGACCGTTGCCGCGATCGATAGTGGCAGGATCTCAAGCTCGCCTGAGATATGTCCGTGCCCAGATCATGCTGGGACAGTGGCTGCTAGAAACACCACTACTACTGCCGAGGCTCCTAGCTCGGACATATCTAATAATCGAGCACTAAGTCAGGGGGACGATAAGACCAATCAGCTTTCGGAGTCCAAGGGTGGGCCAATTGGAGGTGATTCTGGGCAGGCATTTGAGACGCGCGGCAATGGAGCGCGGCAATTCGAGGGTAGCCCCGAGTCTGCCGTTGGCGTCAATCGAGGGAAGCTATCTGGGTCGATAGCTGCAGAAAGCTCTTCGCCCACGGGCCCACAAGGTGGCATCGGCCGCCCTGAGAATCAAGCGAGCCAGGTCAATCGCAAGCACTCTACAGACCCCGCATTCAATGCAAAAGAGCAGGGGGGTGCCTCGCCTAGCCTAAAGGCTCGTGTATCAGAGAGTTCTCAACAACAACGTCTCGGCCGACACCGGGGGCCCAGCAACATTGATAGTGGACACAACCTTGTGTCGTCTCGACCAAGAGCCAACAGCTCTCCAGCGAGCGTTGGCCATGGCCCAGTTGCATCAACCGCATTTGTGTCGCGTAACTCCATGACTAGAGGTGTCGACAAGGCGACGGGTGGTAGGATGGGTGTTAGACAGGAGCATCGAGTGGCACCTGGAACTCAGCGTGCAGGAAGAGGGACGATCCTTCAGGCGGGCAGTCAGCCACGCCCCTCCGCTGATAGAGTGTCACGGCTGCGATCGACGATAGGAATTGCAGGTGCGAGACAACCACGTCGAGAGTTGATGCGGGTGTTGCGTCAAGCACATCAGTTAGATCGTGCATCAACTAGGAGTATCTCTCTTCGGAATGCCGCTGCTATTTTAAACCGCATTGAAAAATCTCCCCTTTATAAAACACTACTAGTTCGTTCGAAGGGGCTAAGAGAGTTGCTAAGAGAAGCGCGCCACACCATCAAAGCGGCACAACGAACAAGGGATAATGTCCGACTTTCCCAGAGCTTCAGGCGTTCTCTAGCGCCTCTTTTGAAGAGAATGGCATTGAGATTGAGGGCAGAGGTCAGGCGAGCTCGGGTGAAAGAGGCCACTACCTCAAGCCGTGTTAAGCTACGCCATAATGCTGTTGTAAAAATGGCGAGAGGTGTCAGCAGGCAAGGCCTTGATAGAGCCCGCACTATTGGCGGGCCTGGCATCAAGCGTCTCCTTGTTCGTATTAGAGTCAGAGCAGTCGCTGATAGGGCCGCTGCATCTAAGGGTAGAGCAGTGGGTCGTGGTGAGGTAAAACAGGTGAAGAGAGCGTCGGCAGCAATTCAGCTGCGATCCTCCCGGACGAGAGTTCGCACTGCAATACAGAGAAGATCCCTGAGCAGGCGGAATGCAGGATCCGATAATGGAGAGCTGCGCACCTCAAAGAGTGTTCCCTCAAGATTGAGACGCCAAAGCGAGATAAATCCGGGCATTGATGGCAGATCCAGACGAGTGAGGATACTCCGAGTTAAAAAAGTCGATGATAAAATGAGGCGTCAGGCTGAGATACGTCAGACGGCCCTGCTCGGCCTTAATAAATTACGATCGTCATCTGCGCGAAAGTTAAAGGGCGCTCCGGATTTTGAGGTGGCCAGAGCGTCGCGTATCCGCCGGAAGAGACGGCGCCTCTATGATGAGAGTATCGAGGATCAGGCGCTACAAGATTTTGGTGAGCTCTTCAGCTTCGAACCCCAGCAGTCTGTAGTTGAATCCGAGCAAAAGGCAGCGACGCCGGAGCAGGCAGAGCCGCAAGCAGAGGATCAGATTAGAATGTTCGTCTCCGCCAGTAATGATGGCCCCAAAGGTGAGTTATCAACGGTACAGGCTAAGGAGCTTGAGTCGTTTGATGAGATGCCAGATGACGATGAAGGTGCTAGTCGCTATGCAGTAGTCGAGACACAAGGAGACAGTCCGCCTTCGTCCAGAGGCGCCTAGCTACTTAATGCGGGGGTATAGTCCTAACCCCGAGCTTTCAATCTGCAATGAATCGGGGCAGAGCGGGGGCGTCTGCACTGAGCATTCCGAAATGCTGGGGTATGAAGTCGTTTAGTCCGGGCACCCAGCACCTCGCCTATAGATAGCTCAGCTAAAGAGGGCTCGGATAGTGGCACAAGTTCCGGTGATGCCAAGGAAGCGGGCACCGTAGCTCCCGGTGCATGCGGCTCAACGTGTGGCTGTCATTAGTCTGCCGATTGTATTTGAGTAAGAGAGCTTCGGTGCTGTTTGCGTCATCCTTGGCGCCTCTAGAGGCAATTTTTGACATGGCCTCCAGCGTTTAGAGTACTAAAGCTCTGTAGCCTAAGGGGCCAAGAGAGGATTCGCTTTTAATTCCGTTGTAAGACGGTGGTCTTTACATATAATCGAACTATGCCCCCCGAAATAAATAATCAGAATCATCACCTCCCGGAGAATGACGCACTCTGGGCTGCACGTACATCCCTCGGCAAGGCCATTGCTGCCCTAGAGCCCTACTGCCAAACACCGCCGGATCTTAAAGAGAGGTACCTGATGTGGTTTACTCCAAACGAGGTCCCAGCAGTGAACGAGGTCTGGGCAAAACAGGGGATTGAAGCCGTAATCCAGCGTTGGGGGGCTGAGCGCCGCTACCACAATCGAGATGACAGGCCGGAGTTTATTCCGGAGGAGAGGCAGCTACGCTTCTTATCAATTCTGCAGTTAGAACCTAACAGTAGCGGGCGACGACAGAGCACATATTATCGCGCGGCTCTCTTGGAGCTCCCGTCGCAGCAAGAGGCGAAGCTACTTCAGATCTTACAGTCGCATGAAATACTAGCTGCTGTGATTCCCTCGTATGACCCGGTGCTGAAGGTATCCCTTCAACCTGATGCGGTGGTTGGGGCGCGATGTCGTTTGCAGTGGTATGGACCCGATAATATCTATGGTAAGGGGGTGGTGTTCGGAGTTGATTTGTTGCTTCCCGCCAATAGAGAGTTTCCCTACTCGGCGCGGTTCGAGATAACTGAGACGGGTCAGGCGCATGCATATCTGTTCGCTGCGGAGCTTGTTGAGACTGGGTATGATGGACATGAGTACAGGAGTGTTACCCTCAGTGCTCTGCAGCTCAATGCGTTACAAGAGTTTATTTCGAGTCAGAATAAGCTGGCCCCCACTCCAAGGAGCGCAGCGCTCGGCACCTGGCTTGGGGAATCCTTGGTGGAGTGAGCTATATTAAATTCAGCGCAAATCCATCGCCACCTGGCCTGCTATGAGCAGTTACCGACTCTATAGAGTTAGGGCGAGAGGGGCGGTGGGTGTCTCGTGATAATGATATCCGGCATTCAGCGATGTAATTATTTGAACTCGCGCTGCTCCATCGGGGGCCGCTGACGAACCCCGATTGCGCAGCAGCTCCGCCGCTGTCGCGGCGCCTGGCCAAGAGCCGTCCGCGACCACTCGCCACTACAGTTTTTTTTGCGAAAGCAGGCAACTTCCCCAAAAAAATTCCGATTACTTAGTAGGGGATGACGAGCGTTGAGCCATGTTCCCTTAAAGTCGGAGATTGCATTTATGGCCGATAACACCATCTACCCCAAGGCATACCCCACCGTAGCGCCGATGCCTTGCCCCACACCTGATGGGGAATCCCCATCTCAAGCGATAACAAGGTCTTCTCAGCCAGTGGCAGCCTCGCGGGAGGTCGCCTCCGAGATTGGTGCCTATGGCTCAGTGCTTCGCTATTTTGACGAGACCCCTGATAAAATACTCAACTTCAAAGATGGAGATTACTACACCGCAAGAATGAAGCTGCATCCCGCTGTGGAGCAGGCGCGTGATGCCCTGCGCGCAAGTTTTGAAGCTGCCTGTCGGGTAGTGTGCAACCCTCAGTCGCTACCTGCCCAGACCAAAGTGAGCTACGACCTTGGTGAGCGCTCGTTTTTGGGGCAGCTCTTGGATGGCGCCAAAACCCTAATGGGATTTGCTACTGGCGGGCTCATCGGGAGCGACCCTGACTATGGCACCGTTGGAAGTTTTAGCTCTAGATCGAATGTGACCACTCGGGATCTAGACTGTGGTGCAGGGGTGGCCGATGTTGAGTTTTCGATCGCAAATAATATGGGAATGAGTTCAAATTCACGCTTTAGTTATGACGCATCAAACGGGCGCACCTCTCTACTGCCAGATAATCCTCTCGGCCCTACAGGGCATTTTGGCACGGTTAAACAGAGCTGGGATTGGAGCGAGCGGGTTTCTTTTCCAGCTAGTCATAATTGCGCATCGACCGACAAGAAAAATACGATAGGATAGCCCCATGCTTTCAAAACTTTCACTCCTTTTCTTCGTGCCGGCGGTGCTCCTGCTGTGGGTGCCGATGCTGGCTATTATCAATGGCGTCTACACTGGCGACCAAGCGTTAGCGGGCATCCTAGGCTTGGTGATTGCTGCCCCCGGAGTAATTTTGGTGCTAATTGATATCGTTCGCAACGGTTGGCGCAAAGCATCGCTGGGCCTTGTAGGGGTCGGTTTGCTAGCTACTCCCTTTGCGGCTGCATTCGCTCTGGGTGGTGCGTGTGACCTCACCCAGCGCTGCGGTCAGATGGCGACACCACCAGAATTGCGTGCTGCCGAGGCCGTCAAGGGTTCAGCGCTTGCATGGGCACCTTCCGACCTCACAGCAGATCTTAGCAGCGCCTCGGTGGTGGGGAATCAAAACGATCGAAGAATCTTCCTCGTTAGATCACGCCTTGCAAAAGGTGGCCGTGTGGCGCCACATTCCTATGCCAAGGAGCGGGTGATTGCGGTGATCACAGGAGTGTTGCATTTTGCCTCAGGCCCTGAGTTTGATGAGAAGGCGCTGCAGCGTTATGAAGCAGGTGATGTGATCCGTGTGCCAGCGGATGTGATGCATTATTTTACGGCTCCCGATGGGGAGGTTACCTTTGACCAGCTTGGTATGGGCCCAGCGCCGCTGCCACAGCTCGCCGTGGCTAAAGAGGAATAGAGATAGCGTTAGATCCCGAGTAAAGTAGCCCCGCTCCAGCTTGAGAGGGGCCCCATTCCTTTTCCAGTTTTGACCCAGAATTAGCCTCGTTTCCAGCGCCCCCGCTCCGTTTTTTCGCTCCAAAGTAGCCCCGCTCCAGTCCCCGTCGCTCCAAAAGTAGCCCCGCTCCAGTTCGTCCCAAGTTTTTCGAGCAGCCAGCCATAAAACAGGAAAAAATTCGGCACATTCGCCGATTAGGAGGTGTGGGGTGCGGGATGGTCAACCAAGGCAGTTACCCACAAAAAACATGAGGGTGGAGTTTATGCAACAGACGACAGAAATCACTATCTATAAAATGCTTTTCCCCAAAGTATCCCTGGTCTACTGGCCGCTGGCATCGCTGCTGCTCTCTCTGTATATAGTGCTGGCTTTCGCTCTTTTTTCCGCTCTGTTCTCCCTACTGCAAATTTCAGTCGATTCGTTTTGGGCCCTCACTCCGGTGGTGCTATGCATAGTTGCTGTGATCGGCTGCGGCCAGTCGTATGAGGTGCACTTTGCCTCTGAAATCTCAAGGCGCCTTGCGTTTGGAATAGCATTCGTAACAGCAGAGATACTTGTGGTGGCTACCTGGGGGAGTATCTTTAGTGTGGGGGATGACTATGCAGTGCTCGCACTTGGATTGATTTTGCCCCCGCTTGTGCTGAGCGGATTTATCTATCAGGGGCTGCGCTTTGGAAGTGTTTGCAGGAAACGGCATGCAGAGCTTAGGGCGCGCTATAGAGCACCGTAATCTCTGGCGCTAGCAGTCGTTGCTGCGCTCAATGGGGCGACGATTGGGGCAGGGGTGCAGGTGGCGTTGGCTTGCGATTGCATAGTTGCATCCGACACGGCCTATCTCCAAACACAGGGAGGCAGCAAGGGCTGGTTCTGCTTCACTCCGGCGGTGGAGTTGGTGCATGCGCTCCCAAAGCAGGCCGCTTTTGAGCTGCTTTTTGCAGGGGTGCGCCTGTCTGCCACACGGGCTGCAGAATGGGGCTATATAGACCTTGATAAACGGAAGACTATTCACGTGTGAGTCGATCGAAGCGAATGTCGATTAAGCGAAGTTCAACAATAAGAGCTCGCTCAACACGTGGAGGAAACGCTCTACCAGACAGTTTCTTTAATC
>JBILUF010000150.1:0-6547 GCA_044371155.1 Bdellovibrionota bacterium | reverse complement strand
GGTGCCAAGGACAACCTCAAGGATCTCCCCTTCACGATCCACAAGCACCCCGACTTTTCTTCTGAGTTCTCGGCCGACTTTGCAGATCTCTCGGGCAAACTCGAGTGATACCATCTCATTCGAATCGAGCTTACGGCGAAATAAACGCTCCGCCATCTGGCGTTGAGACGGGCTAAGACCTTTTGTATTTCCTTGAACTTCTCGTGACATCCTGGTGATTTAAGCACAGAGGGGCCATTTCATAAATGGGGCTAGAGAGCCTTACTAGATCGAGTCGGAATCAGCCGGGAAGCGAGCCCTCTCCTAGGGGTCACCAAAATCGCGGCTGCTTTCGATCGGTACCTTTGCCGCAATTCCGCGAGGTTAAGGGCTAATCATCTGAATGTTCATTCTAGCCGAAGGCTGAAAGAAGAGCTTTCGGATTGAGTACCAAGAGGGGCACCCGTATGATCGCGGCTCTATGGAAACAACTAGAGTATCTATACGCCCCCTAAATCCTGATAATGACCGGGAGGTCCAGCAGCTCGTTGCCCTTGCTGAGCGCTGTCCCAAATCGGAGCTGCTCTCAGATGCTGTTTACTCAGCTCAATTTTGGAAGCGCGCTTCAGGGCGTCGCTTTACTGGGCTCATTGCAGTGGTCGAAGGGAAGATTGTCGCCCACTTTGGACTAGGAACCCTCGGCAGGTATTCGCGGGAGCGAGGGGCTAGCACGGCCGGCACTGCTAGCCTAAGCCATATTATGATCGATCCCGTAGCAGCGCATCTAGTCGAGCAGATCGGCTCTGGGCTGCGCGTCGTTATAGGTAATCAGATGAGCCGTAAAGAGATAACTTGTCTGCTTGCGCTGCAGTCTTCTGGCAATCAAGGCTCTGCTGCGCTGCTTCAGCATCTGGGGCTCAAACCTGTTGCAGCCTTTGAGGATTCCTCCCGATTTCTGCAGCTTTTTGCACGCTCGCTAGAGACCACTCCCCGATCCCTGGAGTATCTACCAGCCCAGCTCAAGGAAGTGGTCTCCTCAACATTGCAGGCGCTCGATATACCGACCTCAACCACTGAGGCAGCGGAGCTTGCCGATGCGGTGCCCGCTGACGATCTATCAGTCCAACCCCTCCCCTTTTCCAAGGGGCGCCGGGTGCTCCTTTTGCTTACCCCATCCTTGCTGTGCCGAAGCGCGGGTGGGACTATCGACCGCTCATCGATTGACAGCCTCCTTAAGCGGCGCTCTACCGCCCTTCTGGGTATAAAGTTAAGCGATCGCGGATGCACAGACCTTACCCGGATTGTACAATCGCTGGGGTATGAATACTGCGGGATTCTGCCTTCTCTCTTTGGTCGCGACAGCATCCTGTTTGCCAAGCGGCAGGTATCTACACGCCCGTTTCATTCATTACAAAGAGTCACCGCTCAACGGGTTTAACTAAGAGCTTCGGGCCCTCCATCATTGGATATTCCCTGGGCTCTCTTGATAACCTGCGTCCGACTCCAACCGGTAAATTCGTAGCCAGCCAAGGCTCAACGCAGTATACTGCTAGGGATGACGCAGTACACTGCGGCCAGACACTTTAGAGGCCAGCAGATAAAGAATCGGTGGAAGGTAAACAATGTCGCACCAAGCCCCTCATTCCAGATCGGATGAAACTTTAAGTACCCCTGCCTCGGCAAACACCAGCTCTAGCGGGCTTTCCTCCTTGCGCCCCGATATAATTGCATTCTCGCTCTGCTATATCTCTCTTATTGGAGCAGCGATCGCCCTGCTAACTATTATCTCCGCAGTTGTATCCCTCCAGTTGTAGCTCTTTGGTGATAGGTTTGGAGTAGTGGCAGTCAAGCTTGGTCAGGCTGATTACTTAATCCGAGCTTGAGGCGGCCCCTTGCATCTTTCGACGCAGCCCTACCGCTGCCAACAATGCCACCGCCGGCACCCCGATCAAAAGGGCCGCTATTGGGGGGTAGAAGTCGATCCATCTCGGTGCAAAGCTCAATGACCAGCCAAAGGAAACCGGATTTATCACCTTGAGTAACAGCCAAGAGAGCGCTCCGCCTCCCGCAAGCCCCGCAAGCAGCGCACTGAGCGCAAGCTCTGCTCCTAGCCAGCCTACTGACTGCCCTACCTGTCCCGAAGAGGCCCCAAGCAACCGAAAGGTCTCGAGCTCTGCAGAGCGTTCCCACAGAAGCTGGGCAATTCCTATGGCCGCACCACCTAGACACATCAGAAAAAGCAAGAGTCTCACCACAAAGGTAATCGAGAAGGTCCGATCAAAAGTTGCTAGAATCTGTTCGCGTAAGGCCCGGTTGTCGAGCACCAGGGCATCCTTTGTCGCCACAGTTCGCACCGCTTGAACCACAGTAGCCCCAGGAGCCGTAGGGGCAAGATACACACCGAGGGAAAACATCGGATACGCCCCCACTACTCGTTTGAACGTATCATGCTCAACAAGAAGCGCCCCAGATTGAGCCGCAAAATCCTGGTAAACCCCACACACCAAGACATCGCTACCGAGAACATCAACTATCTGCCCCGGGGATAGACGCAGTTTACGAGCTGCTACCTCGCTGACCATCGCTGCCGCTCCAGACTCAAGCATCGAACGTGTGCAGCTCCCTGCTAGTAAACGGTATACTCCGCGTTCCATTAACAGCCCCAGCTCAGTTCCGCCCAGCTCAATTGTCTGGCCCCGTACCTTTGTAGGAATTCGAGCGAACGATGTCACCGCAGAGACGCCGGGAATAGCCCTTAACCGCGCTGGAAGATCGCTTGCAAGCTGCCTCGATTGAAGCCCGCGCACATCATCCGCTACCCGGATAAACAGATCAGCTTGCACGGTATACTCAATCCAGCCCTGCAGGTTTGCTCGAAAACTACCGATCATAAGCCCCATGCCAAGCAGCAGCGCACAGCCAGCTGCCGACACCATCACGGCGAGCGCCGCGGCCCTACGATGGGAATCTACAAGTGCCGCTCCAAAAAGCGCAGCTGCATCAGGCGAGTTATGCAACGCATAGCGGGTGAGCCTACTAACCCCTGCAAGCAACAGCGCAGCAGAGGTCACCGTAGCGGTCAACACTGCCACCGATGCAAGATGAGCAAGGCCAACATTTCCAAAATGCAGCGCTAGCGACGCAGCAACTATGGCCACAATCACAGCACCCCCACTCCAAAAAACCAGTGGCGCCGCCCTCATCGGTAGCATTGTAAGCCCTCGCTTTGTGCCGAGGGCTGGTGCAGATTTTGATGCCTGCCATGCCGGAAGTAATGCACCTCCGACGCTCACAGCAACAGCCGTTACAAACGCCGCAGCTGTCAGATATGGAGAATCAAGCAGAGACTGAGTGCTGAGCTCTTGGCCGCCAAAATAGAGCGCACCTGCTGTGTCGAGAAACAACTTTGCGATTATAGTAGCAATCGGTCTGCCAGCGGTGCTGCCAATCGCCCCCCCGAGCACACCAAGCACCGCTGCCTCCGCTAGCACCAGAAAGAATATCCCTCCCCTACTGACTCCAAGAGTCCGTAACGTCGAGAGCTCACTACCCGCTCCTAGTACATGGAGCTGAAGCGTATTAAGGATCGATAGCGCCGCTACTGCCAAGGTCATCGCAACCATCACAAGGATGTTGAGGCGAAACGCCTCCAGGAGATTCTCTGCCTCGCTGCGTCGTTCCGCAGCAGAGCTTATTGCAAACCCCTGGGGCAAACCCGTGGATACCGGCTGCGACCCCTCTTGGCGCGGCGATAATGATAGCCAGCGTACCATTCCCGGACGCCCAACAATCCGCTGCAGGGTGGCGATATCGAGTATCAGCGAGCGAGAGTCCGCAAGCTCAGGCGGCTCAGAGATATGCACTACCCGTGCAAACTCCACCCGTACCCCATCGATATCCAGCGTGAGTGGTGCCGTCGGTTGTTGCTCCGGCCCAAGGGTTCTTTTGAGGCCCTGTGGAACAAAGACCGTGCGGTCCAGATCCCCTGACTCGATCCCGGCGATATCCGCGCCAAGGACCGCCACCTTACGACCCCCGATCGTCGTCTCAGCATCCAGAAATGGCCTGATGTCGAACTGAGCTCCGTTGCTCTGAAGCCACTCTGCAGCCTGTTCAGGTCTAAATTCGCCGCTCCAGGAGCGGAGCTCAAAAGCATCGAGACCAGCCACCGCCTCAGAGAAGGCGGAGATACTGGCGCGCGAGGCAACCACGACCGATAGAAGCGCAGCTGAGGAAAGTGCTACCCCTAGCACCAAAATAAGGCTCGATACAGGTCGAGCTACAACACGACGCAGTAGCGCCCGAAGCCCCAAGGCGTAGCAACCCGCGGCGTGACTACTGAGCGATGGCGCCATCTTCAAGCCGTATGATTCGGGAGCAAAAGCCCATCGCCCGCTCACTATGCGTCGCCATTAATATCGTATGCCCCTCCCGCGAGAGCTCCTGTAAGAGCTGCATTACTAGCTGGCCTGAGTGTGCATCCAGGCTTCCGGTCGGCTCATCTGCCAGAATGACTGCGGGGGAATGCGCCACTGCACGACACACCGCTACCCGCTGCATTTCACCACCGGAGAGTTGGTGCGAATACCGACCCTCCTTTCCGCTCAGTCCCACCCGCGAAAGTAGCGAGCACGCATTAGCGCGGGCAGTCTTTCGAGCTACACCATTTAGTAAAAGTGGTAGCTCTATATTCTCGGCCGCGGTGAGGGAGGAGATAAGATTAAAATGCTGAAAAACAAATCCGATTGCTACACGGCGCAGCTTGGCACAATGCCGCTCACCACACTCGAACGCCACCCGCTGCCCGCTCAGCCACAGCTCCCCGGCAGTTGGCACCTCAGCCAGCCCAAGAATTGATAGTAAGGTGCTTTTTCCGCTTCCCGACGGGCCAACGATCCCAAGTAGCTCACCGGCTTGCACCTGCAGCGATACACCACGCAAGGCAAACACCGTGGTGTCAGCTTGAGGGTACTGCTTGGTCAGGCCCTTTGCCTCTAGAACCGGTTCTTTAATAACCATAGAGCGATGCCGTGGGTGGAGCTACATTAGTAGCCGCGTTGTGAAAGCTCAGCGAGGTACACACGAATCTCTGCTTGAAGCTCAGCAAGAAGCACGGTGAATCGAACTGCATCAGCGCCTCGCCCAGCGGCCTCAAGTGCCCGTGCCACCCCGCTGGCGCGCACCGCCCCCACATTACCCAGCGCTCCCTTTAATGAGTGAGCGTGCAACGTAACGGCGTCGCAGTCCTGCTTAGATACGGCGAGAGAGAGGACGCCATCGAGCTTTGGCTGCTCCTCCCTAAACACCTCCACTAATTCACGAAACAGAGCGTCGTCACGGTCTAGCCGCCTCATCACTCCGTCTAGATCAAACACCTCCCCGCCGGCCACTATCCCCTCACCGAAATTATCGCTAGCCCTTTAGTATCTCCCGTGCGATTACCAGCCGCTGAATCTGACTGGTGCCCTCATAGATCTGCATCAACTTGGCATCTCGCATCAACTTTTCAACCGGATAATCCTTCGTGTACCCATACCCTCCGTATACCTGCACGGCATCGGTAGTCACCTGCATCGCCATATCAGCGGCGAATCGCTTGGCCATACTACTTTGAAGCGACGCCGGCTCACGCGCGTCAAAGAGCCGAGCAGAACGAAGTGTCAGCAACCGAGCCGCTTCGATATGGGTGGCCATGTCAGCCAAAAGAAACTGCACCGCCTGAAAGTCAGAAATCGGTTTTCCAAACTGCTTACGCTCTTTGGAGTAGGCCGTTGCGTGCTCAAATGCTGCTCGCGCTATCCCCACCGCGATGATCGCCGTCATCGGGCGACTCGCATCCAGCGTGGTCATAGCGATCTTAAACCCCTCGCCTTCGGCGCCAATCAGATTAGCAGCCGGCACTCTTACCTTATCAAAAGTCACAGTGGTAGTGTTCGAGCAACGCTGCCCCATCTTGTTCTCATGATGTCCGCGGCTTATCCCCGCAGCATCAGCCGGCACCACGATGCAGCAGATGCCCTTGTGCTTCTTCGCTTTATCAATGGTGCAAAACACGGTGTACTGGGACGCAAATCCACCGTTGGTGATCCACTGCTTGGCGCCCGTAATCACATACGAGTCGCCGTCTCGCTCCGCTACGGTGGAAAGCCCTCCCGCATCAGAGCCTGCCCCAGGCTCAGTTAGACAGAACGAGGCGAATTTGCCCCCCTCTACAAGGGGGGAGAGAAATCTCTTTTTTTGCTCCGGTGTCGCAAACAGCTGGATAGGAATAAGCGCCAAGTCGTTTACCACCATCGAGGTAGAAAAGCCCGCACACCCGGCCGCAATCTCTTCGATAACAAGACAAGCATCATGCACCCCAAGCCCGGTCCCTCCATACTCGGGATCGATTGTAAGGTTCATGAGCCCAAGCTTCTGACCTTTAAGAATTATCGCCCTTGGGAACTCGCCTGACTGATCAAACGCTGCCGCAACTGGGGCTATCTCGCCCTGGGCAAACCTCCGCGCCTCCTCTTTTAGCGCCCGTTGATCATCGGATAACTCAAAAAACTCAGATTGGTTCATACAT
>JBILUF010000149.1:0-6549 GCA_044371155.1 Bdellovibrionota bacterium | reverse complement strand
TCGTGGTAGGCTTGTGTGTGGCGCTGTGGAGCTATCGACTATCTCGCTACTTGTTTGTCCATCGGGTGCTAAAGCCAGGTGAAGATGGACGGTACGTGGCGTTGCGAAAGGGCTGGGGTAGGAATGCGCGGCGAAACTTCTTTGTCTTTTTCCAGGCCCAAGCAGTATTTGATCTTATCTTCTCCATCCCGGTGCTGGTGGCTCTGTGCAATCCAGCCCCAGCGCTGGCTCTTACCGATTGGCTCGCTCTGGCAGTATTTCTGATCGCATTTGGTGGTGAAACCTTAGCTGATCGACAGCTCCTCGCCTTCCGCCAAGACGTAGCCAACCACGGCAAGACCTGCCGAGTGGGGTTATGGCGTTACTCGCGTCATCCCAATTATTTCTTTGAATGGCTCCACTGGTGGAGCTATCCGCTATTTGCCTTTGGTGCTTCCTGGTGGTGGCTCACCTTGGTAGGTCCAGCCTTCTTGCTGTATCTGCTCTTCTTTGTTACCGGTATCCCTCCCACCGAGGCGCGAGCCCTAGAGACCCGCGGCGATGACTACCGCGAGTATCAACGCACGACCTCGGCATTTTTCCCCTGGTTTCCCAAAAAAGGCACAGTATGAGTATCGGTATTGAACTAATGGAGCGGGGGCTTATTCCCGAAGCGCTGGTGCGCATGGGCATTCGCGCTATTTGTCGCGAGCGGATAAGCGAGCAAAGCGGCACACCCGAACAGGAATCGGAGCGGCTACAGAGCTTTATCGAGCGGGTCAAACGTGAGCCAATTGCAGTGCTCACGGAGAAAGCCAATGAGCAGCACTATGAGCTGCCGCCTGAGTTCTTTAACCTCGCGCTTGGGAAACACCGCAAGTATAGCTCCTGCTTTTATAAGACCGGCACCGAGACCCTCGATCAAGCTGAGGCCGATATGCTGGCGCTCTCTGCTGCACGCGCTGAGATTGTTGATGGGCACTCTATCTTAGAGCTTGGCTGCGGCTGGGGTTCGATGACCCTTTGGCTGGCTGAGCATTTCCCGCGTAGCTCGGTAGTCGGAGTGTCGAATTCCGCTCCGCAGCGGGAATTTATCCTCGGCGAGGCAGCCAAGCGTGGACTTAAGAACATCGAAATTATCACCGCTGATATGAACTCATTTAGTATCGATCGGCAGTTTGATCGGGTCGTCTCGATTGAGATGTTTGAACACATGCGCAACTACGAACGGTTGATGCAGCGTGTGGCAAGCTGGCTAAAGCCGGGGGGGGCACTGTTTGTGCATATCTTCACCCATCATCGCTTTGCCTACTTTTATGAGACCGAGGGCAGCACCAATTGGATGGGGCGATATTTTTTCTCAGGCGGCACGATGCCATCAGATGACCTGCTGATCTATTTTCAGCAGTCGCTAGTGATCGATAAACATTGGCGCAACTCCGGCATGCACTACGCACACACCGCCAATGCCTGGGCGCGTAACATGGAGGAGCGTCGGGCCGAGATTATGCCGATTCTTGAGCGCACCTATGGAGCTAAAGATGCCAGGCGTTGGTTCTATCGCTGGAAGACATTTTTCTTGGCCTGCGCAGAGCTGTTTGGATTCAACCAGGGGCGCGAGTGGCTGGTGTCGCATTATCTTTTTAGAAAGCCGAGTGTTTAGATGTCGCAGGATAGAGCACGAGTCGCCGTTGTAGGCGGAGGGGTTTCTGGCATTGTTTCGGCCCATCTTTTAAGCCGCCGCTATGACGTGACCCTCTATGAGCGCAGTGACTACCTAGGTGGCCACACTAACACGATTGAAATCCCCTCCGGTCCCGACAAAGGAATCGCGGTCGATACCGGTTTTATTGTCCTCAATGACCACACCTATCCAAACTTTCACCGCTTTCTATCGCAGCTTAATGTTCCGGTGCGGTATGCGGATATGTCGTTTAGCTTCTCGTGTGACAATACCGGGCTTGAGTACTGTAGCCGCACCCTAGCCTCCTTATTCGCGCAGCGGCGGAACATCCTTAATCCACGCTTTCTTAAGATGCTCTATGATGTGCCGCGCTTTTGGAAGGCCGGAGAAGCTGATCTAGCCTCCGGTGCTGCGCAGAAAAAGACCCTCAAAGAATGGTTACACCAGCACAGGCTCACCGGAGCAGTAGCCACTGATTATCTGATTCCAATCAGTGCAGCGATATGGTCGAGCCCGGATACTCACATGATGGAGTTTCCAGCGCACACGTTCCTACATTTCTTTAAGAACCATGGCTTGCTCGGATATCTCAATCAGCCACGCTGGCAAACGGTAGTAGGGGGGAGCTATCAGTATGTCAAAGCTTTCGCCGCGCAGTTTCCGGGCACGATCAAACTCTCTACCGCCGTGCGCTCAATTCGAGCCGAAGGGGCAGGGGTGGTAGTGGTGGACTCCGAAGGGGAGTCGCAGCGGTATGCCGATGTAGTTGTGGCAGCGCATGCCGATGAGGTGCTGCCGATCCTTGAAAACGCCTCGGCAATAGAGCGCGATATATTCACCCCTTGGGCCTACGAGCGGAACCACACCGTGCTGCACACCGATGTCCGGTTTCTGCCGCGCACCAAGCGAGCCTGGGCCTCCTGGAATTATCGCCGTGAGGTGGGCGAAGTAGGCTCAGAGCCTGTGTCAGTGACCTACTACATGAACGGGCTGCAGGGATTTTCAGCCCAGGAACAGTACTGCGTGACCCTTAATCCACGCGCGCCGATAGACCCGTCCAAGATAGTCTATCAGGTAGAGTATACCCATCCTTGCTACACGGTGGCTGCGGTGGCAGCGCGTGATCGCATAGCAGCCGAGCTCAGGGATAGCCACATTCACTTTGTGGGGAGCTACTTTGGATTTGGCTTCCATGAGGACGCAGTATCTTCGGCAGTAAGAATGGCGCAGCGTTTTGGTATTGCTCTTTAGACTCGCTGTCGATCAAGGGGCAGGGCATAGAATGCATTCACGGATTTTTATAGGGCAGGTGCTGCACGGCAGGAAGCTGCCGGTGGAGCATATCTTTACCTATCCAGCCTATTCCGTCTGTGTGGACCTGGATGAGCTTGCCGCATTGGGCGGGCAGAGTTGCCTCTTTGGATATAACCGCTTTCGACTGCTCTCTATCTATGACCGTGACTATGTGCATGGCGGCGCAGGCTCAATTGCCGAAAAGATAAGGGCCCAATTACGCGAACGCGGCTGCACCGAGGAGATTACCCGTATCGAGCTTGTCACGATGCCGCGCTTTTTGGGATATGCCTTTAATCCAGTCAGTTTCTATTTCTGCTTCGATGCGACCGGCGTGGTGCGGTATCAGATAGCCGAGATCAATAACACCTACCACCAGCGCCATAGCTATTTCTTTGGTGGGCCCGATGCCCCGCCTATCGCCGGACCGCATCAGGAAGAGAGCCAGCGGGTTGTAAAGTACAGCATCAAAAAAGCATTCTTTGTCTCGCCCTTTAATTTTGTCGAGGGGGAGTACGATGTATCCTTCGCTGATATCCGCTCGCGGCTTGATGTCAGGTTTAATATCCGCCACGGCGACACCACCACCTTTGTTTCACGGCTGTGGGGCGAAGCGAAGCCATTTTGTGCGGCTCAATTAGGGAAGCTTCTCTGGAAGTTCCCGCTTTCAATCCTACTCACCCTGCCGCGAATTTTTTGGCAGGCCCAGCGACTGCGGTTTCAGAGGCAGCTTCCGATGCTGTGGGTGCCAAAGGCCAGGAGTGCCAAGACTATTGATCTTTAGGTGGATCGGAGCACTGAGGCTTTTAGTATTTGCAACTAGTCTGCGGCCTATTCTCTGATGAGGACGATGAAGTGTGGTCTATTGAGGTCGCTAGGATATGGTTACCTGCCCTCGAATCGGCGTGTAAGTCAGCTAAGGGCCCGCCAGCGCACCAGCCACGTGACTAGACGCCTTATTAGACCAAAATCAGATCGTCTCCTCCCGGGCTGAGCCTCACATTGCCGAGCTCCACCTTCATCCGAGGCGACTGTACTGGAAGAGCTAGGAACCGCATCGTCCTGCTCCGCGGAAACATAAGCATCGGTTGCTGTGGAAGGCTTTGGCATTGAATGCCCCTCCGAAACTTTGTGTTCGCCGCTGACCTTACCCCAGACCTGTTGCAGCGGACTCTCGGTTGCAGTGTGGCCCCGCTGTGTGACATGGGTATAGATCATCGTTGTTTTAAGATCCTTGTGGCCGAGTAAAGTCTGTATTGTGCGAATATCCGCCCCGTCCTCAAGTAGATGAGTGGCAAAAGAATGCCGGAACGTGTGGCAGGTGGCGTGCTTACAGATGCCGCAGTGTCTGAGTGCTTCTGAAAGTGCCCCTTGCATAATTGACTCGTGTAGATGGTGTCGCCGCGTGATGCCAGAGCGCGGATCGATAGAGAGCTTTGCAGACGGGAACACCCAGAACCATTTCCAAGCAGTGCCAGCACTTGGGTATTTTCGCGCTAGCGCATCGGGCAGCATTACCCCTGGAATTTTGCGCTCGCGATCACTCACGTGCAGCAGGTGTGCCTTTTGCAGCTGCGCACGCAGCGGTTCGATTAAAGGGCCCGGCAGCATGACAAGCCTATCTCTGTTGCTTTTTGAGTCCCAGATGCAGATTTGACGTCGCTCAAAGTCGAGGTCCTTGACACGCAATCGTAAGCATTCGGCAAGGCGCAGACCTGCGCCGTACAACACTGATGCAATGAGCTTCTGCGAGCCGCGCAGTCCGCCTAAGATCTCCGCGACCTCATCTCGCGAGAAGACCACCGGGATGCGGGCGCGTTTCTCGGCCCACTCGATACCAGGAATTGCATCCAGCGATACGCCGAGCACCTCACGATAGAGAAACACCAGAGCATTAAGAGCCTGATTCTGGGTGGCCGGGGCAACGTGGCGCTGGACGGCCAGGTGCGTTAGGTACTGCCCCACCGCCTCTGGCCCTAGCTCAAGAGGATGCCGTTTGTTGAAATGAATAATGAACCTTCGGATCCATCCGAGGTAGTGCTTTTCAGTGGCATACGCGTAGTGCAGCGTTCTAAGTCGCGCCCTAGCTTGATCCATTAGCTTTGGTTTGGTTGCGTTCGTCACGAGTATCTAATCGCGACAAATCAGCCAAAGTTGCCTCCAATCCTGGGGTATTTTATCCCACAGGACTGATTTTCAAATTCGCCAATACCCCCGGATGCGCGATCCGGTGGATCCGAATACCCCAGGACCGTCTGGGGTAAACGTTTGGATTAATGGAGGAATTCTTGGCGTGATACTTTTCGCACGCGGGATGGCATAATCTCCGGAGTGGCCCGGGGATCCGGGACAATAATATGTTATAGCGCCACCCATAAACTATGCTTTCACAACATGCAGACGATCTAGGTCGTACTCCAACATACGCAAGTTCTGAGATCACGTTGCTATTCGGTCTGCATGCGACCGCTGACGATGTTGCATGGAGAGTTGACCAGATTGAAAAAGCAATCCGCCGCCATCCCGAGGCATCGCGGCACCTTGTTTTGATGGAATCTGGTATTCCTTCAACGTTGCCGAGTACAGTCTCTGAATTGCAACAGATGTACGATGAAGCTCGTTTGCAACACACAGTGTTACCGACTGTTGATTGGGCAGCTATCATTCAATCCGATTCGATGACCGATGAGCAACGGCAGCTACTTAGAAAGCTGCATGGGGCTGGAATTAGTGAATTTGTGAATCGATGTGATGCTTGCCCAGATGGAAGTCATGAACTTCAGGGTAGACCGGAATGGATGCCTATATCTCATCTCATCGCATCTCTAATTAAGGAGGGATTGAAAGTTAAGTGCGGATTCGAACTTTTCTCTCTAGACTCATTTATTCTGGCACTTCGACATAGCCAGCTTCTCGACGATGCTAATGTCGCGGGAAGGAAAGGTGATCTCTCAAAGGTATGCGAAGCACTTCTGCTTGAGAATGGGCTTGGCTGGAGAAGTGACAGTATTCGGGACCGTCATCTTGCGGAATTGATCATCGGCATCCGTGGAAAGAACCCGGGGGCACACATTGTCGTTGAGCGAGGGGCAGCTCATAGAAACTCATTAGAGGCGCAGCTGCGGTCAGCGGGTCCTAAGTTCGATAGCTTTGTAAAGGAAGATATTCGAAGACCGTATATTGAAGTCAGTAAACCTGATTTCTGGAAAGGCGCAGATGACTCGCCGACCCCGACACAAATTGCTCAATCCATGCGTGAAGCCGCTATATCCCTTTCTCAACTTTCAGATCCTCGGCAGGAAGCGCAACTGGCAGGATGCTTGGCCTCGATTCCAGATGAGCATCTGATTGATGTGAAACAAGGTAGTGCAGACGTTAGACTTCACGGGATAGTAGCCATGAAGACTTTTATTTTTGAACAGCTCGCTGTCAAAGGTCATGATATTCGTATTTAATCCTGGCGCTATAACAAACCGATCAACGAGATTTGCACCCGCGTTGAATAGGCGGTGATTCGGAAGTACAATTAGGGCGCAAACTCGTTATCGTTTGCCGTTATCCCTTCGAACAATATGAAGCTACTCAAGGCTATT
>JBILUF010000148.1:0-6550 GCA_044371155.1 Bdellovibrionota bacterium | reverse complement strand
GGTCTTGGGTTTGACTACCGTCAGAGTTTCTCCCGTTTTAATGAGCTAAAGAGCAGACTCATCTATTCCGACGAGTCGGCGCGAGATGGCGATCTGCGCGGAACGAATGTGGATGGGGTTTTTGCTCCGCGTCCTGACTACCAGTATTTTGATAATGATCGCTTAGCTGGTTATTACAAACAGCTCTGGCGCGCGAACCCAGAGCTTGGGGTGCCAATCACGTTTGTAGCTGATGGACACTATGCCAGCGATAGATTGGTGCTGCGAGAGCTATCTGACCAGGCTTTGGGTGAGAGCACGCAGCGGGACCTGGTATCAACGGCGGTTGTGCGTGCCGGATTGGGGCAGTACGGCGAGGCCGAGCTGCTCGGAGAGTTTAACCAGCCACTGGATGATAGAGATGAGGATTACATCGTACAACGGCTGCCAGAGTTACAGCTCTCCGCGCAGCGCAGCTTTCGGCCGTTTGGCTATAATCCGTACGGGGCAAAGTTGGTCACCAAGGTCAACTACCTCGGGGATAACTTCTATCGGACCGAAGGGTATGATGGTCTGCGTAGTCACCTAGTGCCCTCAGTGGGGATGCCGTTTCATGTCAGTAACTATGTGCAGGGTGGAGTCGAGTATTCCTTCCTGCGTACCGACTATTACCTCAATGACACAGTTGTTCCAGACATTGCCACTGAGCAGGCCGTGTTAAGCGGGTACGAGAATCTAGATAGCCGCGATTCGAGGAACATCGGCATTTTGCGGGCAAATTTGGGCACTGCCGTAGAGCGGGTCTTTGCTGTGGCCCCGGATTCTTGGCTCACAACCCTGACTGCTCTTGGCTCTGCCAATCAGAGCAACCGATTGGCGCGGCTTAAACACACGGTCGAGCCATCCGTGCGGTTTACCTATGTGCCGGATGTCGATCAATCGGGCCAGCCCAATTTTGATTCCCTGGGCCGGATATCGCAGCGGAGTGTGGTGTCGTACGGCTTCAAGAGCTCTCTATACGGGCGATTTCTGCCCGCTAATCGCTCGCAGAGTAGCATTCCTGAGCTTGCTCCTGAGGTAACTGATCTGCCATCGGCTAGCGAGGGTGGTGCCGCACTTGGGCAGGAGGAGTTATTGGGAACGCTCGGTATGGGTGGGCCCATTGGCGCGCGGAGCGGAGAGGTACGGGAGCTTACCCGTCTGGTTGTTAGACAGGCCTACGACTTTATCGAAGCCGATAAGGATCGTAATCTAAACCGCAATGCCTTCTCGGATATCGCTGCGAATCTGTATCTAATTCCCACCCAAAGCTTTGCCTTAGGGCTTGAGACTAACTACAACTATGAGGATAGTCGGTTAGACTCGGTGGCGATTTCCAATCATCTCTTTGACGATCGTGGTGATGCGTTACGAGCGCGGTGGTCTTTAGTGAAGGATTCGGATACCGGAGAGGAGACTCTGAGCCAGATTGAAGGTGGCCTTGAGCTTAAGCTCTCTGAGCGGTTGCGGGCCGGTTGGTACAGTCGATACGATGAGCTCAATAGTGAATCGCTGCAGAATCGAGCAGTTCTAAGGCTTTTAAGTTCGTGTAATTGTTGGCATCTAGATCTGGACTACGGACAGACACAGAATCCGCAGCGTGAGCAGGTGCTGCTTCGCTTTACTTTTGCGGGGCTAGGCGATATCACTTCCGGCACCCGTATTGATAACCGCTCGAACTAACGAGAAATTTCAACTTTTGTGGTGCTTGCGGGGGCGCCGTGGGATGCTCCTTGAGTCACGGAGCATCACGTTAGATTGGTGCATGGGGATGTAATCTGATGAAAGTTCTTGTTACCGGTGCGGCCGGTTTTATCGGCAGCAATCTTGTTCATCTGCTGCTCGAGAAACGGCCAGAGTGGGAGCTGCATGCCCTAGACCTTCTGACTTATGCCGGCAATCTTGCAAATCTAGAGCGCCCGCTGCGAGACGGCACGGTGCAGTTTCATAAGCTCGATATTAGCGCTGCTAACGATCTGCAGGGGTTTTTTGCAGCGCATCAGTTTGATCTGATCTTGCATCTGGCAGCCGAGACCCATGTAGATCGCTCCATCTTTAAAGCGGTCGATTTTGTGCGCACTAATGTGCTTGGTACTCAGCTGCTTGTGAATGCGGTGCTAGCGCAAAAGCGGGGGCGATTCGTGCACATCTCTACAGATGAGGTCTACGGCTCTCTAGGGCCGACGGGGCGATTCGTTGAAACCACCCCGCTTGATCCAAGCAGTCCGTACTCGGCCTCCAAGGCGGCATCGGATCTGATGGTGCAGGCAGCGGTGAAAACCCACGGACTTGATGCAATCGTCACCCGTTGCACCAATAACTATGGGCCCTATCAGTTCCCCGAGAAGTTAATCCCGCTTTTTGTGACCAATGCGCTGGAGGACAAACCGCTTCCGCTGTATGGCGATGGGATGAATGTGCGCAGTTGGTTGCATGTGCGTGACCATTGCGAGGCGTTGCTACTAGTGGCCGAAAAGGGCCGCCGGGGTGAGGTATATAATATCGGTGGAGCGGCGGAGGCAGAGATCCCGAATGTTGAGATAACCCGTCGCATCCTGAATATTCTGGGTAAGCCAGAGAGTTTGATTCAGTTTGTGGCAGATCGCCCCGCCCATGACCGTCGGTATGCAATTGATTACGCCAAGATTCACTCTGAATTGGGATGGTCTCCGCAGGTTCCGGTGGAAGTCGGCCTTGAGCAGACGGTGCGTTGGTATGTTGATAATCGCGACTGGTGGCAGCGGATTAAAAGTGGCGAATACATGAAATTTTATGAACTCAATTACGCCGCGCGGAGTTAAGGGTTGTGAAGATCTTGTTGTTTGGTGGTGCGGGGCAATTGGGCTTTGAGCTCACGAAACGAGCTGCCGATCTAAATTTTGAAGTCGTGTCGCCTGTTGTGTCTGAGGTTGATATCGGCTCTTTGGAGCAGGTGCGCTTTATAACTCAGCGCAGCAAGCCTGATATAATCATCAATGCTGCCGCATATACGGCAGTCGATAAAGCTGAAACGGAACGTGAGGAAGCGTTTCGGGTTAACTGTGATGGTGCCCGTAACGTAGCGCTGGCCGGCCTTGATACGAAGAGCCACGTGATATACGTCTCTACTGATTATGTCTTTGACGGAGAGAAAGGGGCGCCACTCGATGAGAATGATCCGGCAAACCCTTTAAGCGTCTATGGCGCCTCGAAACTGGCAGGGGAGCGAGCGGTGTTTGAGGTGTGTGGCTCGGACGCGTTGGTGGTGCGTACCTCCTCGTTGCATGGCCAGCGCGGGGAGAACTTTGTGCATACGATGCTTAAGCTCTTCGAAGAGCGCGAGGTGGTGCGTGTGGTTCAAGATCAGATGATGTCTCCGACCTGGGCAGGGTGGTTGGCTGAGGTGATGCTGGATCTGGCACGAATGCGGGCCACCGGGCTGGTGCATGCCAGTTGTGCCGGGGTGATTAGTTGGCTTGATTTTGCCAGGAAGATTCATGAGTGGGGGGCTCCGCTCAAGGGTGGGGCATGGCGGGCAGAGGTAGCCCCGCTCTCAATGCAGGAACTAGGCCGTCCGGCCAAGCGCCCACGCTACTCGGCCTTTGACACCAGCCGGATTGCGACACTCCTTGGGCGTCCAGCCTTGCCCTGGGAAGAGGGGCTCCGAAGCCACTTGCGGGAGCTAGGAAGGCTACGCGCTGCGAGCTAGGCCAGGTAGGGTTGACATCCTAGTCTAAGTGGCGGAAAAGATTGCATCATGATCAATAAGGGGAACGTACGAGGGGTAATTTTGGCTGGCGGAAGTGGCACGCGCTTCTGGCCGATTAGTCGCACCAAAAGGCCCAAGCAGTTTCTCTCGATAAGCCAGGATAATGAGAGCCTAATTTCGGCTACCGCGCGCCGGCTTGTGCCGCTGCTTGGTCAGGAATCGATCTGGGTAGTCACAAACATCGAGCATAAGCCGCTGGTAGAGGAGCATGTCCCGTATGCGCGGATAATTGCTGAACCAGTTGGTCGCAATACTGCAGCATCGATCGGCCTGGCGGCGCTGCATCTCCGATGCGAAAATCCTCAGATGGTGATGGTATCGTTACCTGCTGACCAAGCGGTGAAAGATGAGGAGGCGCTTCGACGCACCCTGCAGGCTGCGATCGATGCAGCTACTGAGACCGGTCAATTAGTGACGGTCGGAATACCGCCGACCTCGCCGCACACTGGATATGGCTATATCAAACAAGGTAAGCCGGGAGTGGGTCGGACATTCCAAGTGAACCGGTTCTACGAAAAGCCAAACTTTGAACGAGCTAAACGGTATGTAGAGGCGGGTGACTTTCTGTGGAACAGTGGCATGTTTGCCTGGAAGGTAGAGACGATCCTTAAGGCAATACAGGAATTTATGCCGCAGCTCCATGAGGGATTGATGCGGATTGATGCGGTGCTCAACACCGCTCGCGAAGAGGCAGTTGTGGCTGAGGTGTTTGCTGGGCTTGAATCAATCTCGATTGATTTCGGAGTTCTCGAGCATGCGCGCAACTGCGCAGTGATTGCTGCTGAGCCGTTTGGATGGAGTGATGTTGGTTCCTGGGATGCCTGGGCAGAGCACTTCACCACTGATGAGAATGGCAATTTGCTGCGCGGCGACACGGTGGTGGTAGACTCTCGAAACTGCGTCGTTCATTCGGAAAAGTCTCTCACGGCTGTGATCGGTGCCGATAACCTTGTGATTATCGATGCCGGAGATGCCCTCCTGGTGTGCCCGCGTGGCAAAGTGCAGGATGTGCGTGCCGTTGTAGAGGAGTTGAAGCGTCGCAATCGCCGTGACCTAATGTGAGATTGCAGCGAGTAGATTCTTGGAAATAGGAAGGTGTATATGTCAAAAAAGGTAGCATTGATCACGGGAGTCACCGGACAGGATGGCTCATACCTCGCCGAGCTTTTGCTCGAGAAGGGATACCGAGTATATGGAATGGTGCGTCGCTCCTCCGTTGAGAAGTTTGAGCGGATTCAGCACCTCATAGGAAAGATTGAGTTGATCCAGGGTGACCTGCTCGATCCCTTCTCTTTGATCTCCGTCCTCAAGGAGACCAAACCTGATGAGGTATATAACCTTGCCGCACAGAGCTTTGTGCCGACCAGTTGGGCGCAGCCGGTGCTGACCTCGGAGTTCACGGCGGTAGGCGTCACCAAGCTGCTTGAGGCGATTCGGCTAGTAGACCGCAGCATCAAGTTCTACCAGGCATCGAGCTCAGAGATGTATGGCAAGGTGCGTGAGACTCCACAAAGTGAACTGACCCCTTTCTATCCGCGGTCTCCGTACGGAGTGGCAAAGGTCTACGGTCACTACATCACGGTGAATTATCGTGAAAGCTATGGGCTCTTTGCTGTATCAGGGATACTTTTCAACCATGAATCCCCTCGGCGCGGCCTGGAGTTTGTTACCCGCAAGGTAACAACAGGGGTGGCGAAGATTAAGCTCGGGTTAGCCAACGATCTTCCGCTTGGCAACCTTGATGCAAAGCGTGACTGGGGATTTGCGGGTGACTACGTGCGGGCCATGTGGCTTATGTTGCAGCAGCCCAACCCAGATGACTATGTGATCGCTACCGGTAAAGAGAAGTCGGTGCGTGAGCTTGTCGAGGTGGCTTTTGCACATGCCGGCTTAGATTGGGAAAAATACGTAAAGATTGATCGCGCGTTGCTACGTCCTGCTGAGGTTGATCTGTTGGTCGGCGATGCGTCCAAAGCCAAGCGAGAATTGGGCTGGGAACCATCCGTATCATTTGAACAGATGATTCAGATGATGGTGGATGCTGACATCGAACGCCTCTCAAGCAAGGGGTAGGTGAGATGCGGGTACTTGTCACCGGAGCATGTGGCTTTGTTGGCGGGTACCTGCTGAAGCATCTTGTGCAATCTGGGGACGATGTAGTCGGGACATTCCTCGGGTCCCCGCACTCCAGTCATCCTAGCTGGAGTCTGCCAGTTGAGCGCGTAACCCTCGATCTTACAGACCAGCACGGCTGTATCGACCTCGTGAACAGAGTGCGCCCGGAGGTGATCTATCATCTCGCCGGTATTGCCTTTGTGCCGGAGGCAGAGGAGAACTTTGATCGGGTCCTCAAGATCAACGTGGGTGCCACCAACAATCTAGCGCGGGCCTGCCATATTCTGGAGCGCAAGACGCGATTCCTGTTTGTTAGCTCGGCGGAGGTCTACGGCCGGATAGCGGCGGGGGATCTGCCGATCTCGGAGCAGCTGACACCGAACCCAGCAAACAATTATAGCCTGACCAAATTGATGGCCGAGCTGGTCACCAAGCGATATCAGCAGGGAGGGTATGTGCAGCCGTTGATTGCCCGCCCATTCAATCATATTGGGCCAGGGCAGGACTATCGCTTTGTTGCATCGAGCTTTGCGCGGCAATTGGCGGCGATCTCTTTGGGGCTTAATCCCCCAGAGATAAAAGTGGGCAATCTCGAGGCGCGCCGCGACTTCTCGGATGTACGCGACATTGTGCGTGGCTATCGTTTGTTGGCGCTGCGAGGGGAGGGGA
>JBILUF010000147.1:0-6623 GCA_044371155.1 Bdellovibrionota bacterium | reverse complement strand
TTTTATCACTGCGTTTGTGGCACTGGTGCCGATAGCGCTTGGGCTTGTTACCTCCTATGTCAAAGTGAGTGTGGTGCTGAGTATGGTGCGCAATGCGCTCGGCACGCAGCAAGTGCCAGGGACCTTGGTGATTATGGCGCTATCATTCGCCCTGACCTGTTTCATCATGGGGCCGGTGGTGGAGCGATCTTTTGAGAATGCTAAAGGGGTAAAGCTCGCATCACTTGTGAATACACAACCAAATCTTGAACTCTTGAACCAAGCCGCGGGTATCTTTGAGCCGTGGCGCGAATTTTTGCACCGTCACTCTGGGGCACGTGAGCTCGGAGCTCTACAGTCCCTCGATGCTGAGCGGGCCACAGCAGATCGAGTAGTTGATGCCGCCAAGCCGGAGCAAGCAAAGGCACCGACCGGCGCAGAGCAGCCAGCGCTGCGGGTGCTGCTACCTGCCTTTGTGCTAAGCGAGCTTAAAGAAGCATTCATGATGGGATTTTTAGTGTTGCTGCCCTTTTTGGTGATTGATCTAATCGTTGCCAACATTCTGGCCGGGATGGGGATGTTCATGATGAGCCCCACTATGATCTCGCTTCCGATAAAGCTCTTGGTGTTCGTGCTCTCAGATGCGTGGCTAATTATTATTCGGGGGCTGGTACTGTCGTACCGGTAGATAGATATGGTGGAGGTGCTGTTTCGCGAATCGCTATACCAGGTGACCTTGATCTCTGGAATCCCACTACTGGCATGTGTGGTGGTGGGGCTCAGTGTGTCGGTGATACAGGCAGCGACTCAGGTGCAGGAGCAGTCAGTAGGTTTTCTGGTGAAGTTTTTGGTGGTGTGCGCCACCTTAGCCGTGTGCGGCAGTTGGTTTGGTTCTGAGCTGCTACGGTTTGTGGAGTCCTGTCTAGCAGCGGTGCAACAGGTGCGGTGAGGTGGGTATGAGTATAGTGGAGCTATTTTTCCACGGACTTACCTGCGGGATGCGGCCGTTGGGGCTACTGATCATCCTGCCGCTTGGCTGGGATCTGATGGGTGTGTCTGCGCGTGTCTCAATCGCTGCGGCACTAGCCGCCTTTATCGCGCCGCATGTTGCGCCGGTTGCGCAGTTTTCATTGCTGGACTGTTTTGGCGAGCTAATGCTGGGGATGCTGCTGGGGCTTCCGGCAGCGCTCTTGATTGAGTGCGCGTCGAACGCTGGGGAGCTCTTTGATACGTTGCGTGGTCAGATGAACGCGACAATTTATGAGCCACTGCAGCAACAAGTGGTGTCGCTGTCATCAACGCTGGCAAAATGGACGGTGTGGGCGTTGATACTTTCTACTGGATCCATGATCGACTTTACCGCCGGATTACTCAAAAGTTTTGATCTGGTGCCGCCGGGGGCGATGGTGCTTACAGGTTTGCACGGGCTGGGGTGGAAGGTGATGCTGTTTATCCCAAAGATACTTGCCCTTACGATGACGGCCTGCCTGCCGTTTGCCTTTGCCTGTATCGCGGTGGAGCTGTTGCTGGCGTTTATCTCAAAACAGATGCCGGCTCTGGTGCTGACCACTGAGGGATTTTTTGCCAAATATCTGGTGGCGGTGGGCGCGGTGTTGGTGGTGGTGCAGCCTGAGACCTCCGCCGCGATGTCCGCATTGGCGCGCCCGGTGATGGAACTGTTGGTGCCGTAAACAGGTGGGAGGCTTGCAGCGCCGATGAGTGAGGAGAAGAGTTTTAAACCGACCCAGCGCAAACTGGATCGGGCTCGCAAGGATGGGCAGGTGCTAAAGAGCCAACTGCTGGGCCAGTTGGCGGTGTTGTCGGCGGGTCTGGGGCTTATCTGGGCCTTTGGGGGGCAGATTTGGGTAGCGCCTAGAATGCTGTTAGAATATGGACTCTCGCAGCCTGATTTGGCTGTGGGGGCGCTGCTGGATGCCGCAAAGGTATATGTAATTCAAGCAGTTGCCGTGATAGTGGGAGGTTTTGCGGTGGTTGGCGTTGTGGCCGAACTGGCTCAGGTGCGGTTTTCGCTAGAGCCTGCGGTGCTGGTGCCTAAAATGGAGCGGATTGATCCGGTGGCTGGCATGAAGCGGCTAGCTGGATCGCTTGTGCAGGGCTGGGAGCCGCTTTTGCGGATAGCGATAGTGCTGACTGTGGGGGTGTTGGCGATCCAATCACTCCTGACACGGCTTGCAGCAGCGAGCTGGAGTGATGTCAGCGCGGTGGTAACGCAAGGGCAGCTTGGGCTGCTAGCGCTAGCGAAGTGGCTGGTGCTGGCTTTTGCAATCGGCGCAGCATTTGATTACTTCCGCAGACACCGAGAGTTTTATCGCGACCTTTCGATGGACCATCATGAGATGATGGAGGAGCATAAGGAGCTCGAAGGGCAACCACTAGTAAAGGCTCTGCGTCGTGCGATGCACGAGAGCCTGGCGATGCAGGATGTGGAGCGTCGGGTGCGAAGCGCCAAGGTTATAGTGGTACGGAAAGCGGCAGCGAAATAATCCGCGCACTGATGGGCCAGCGCGCGGGGGCGAGGCGCAACGTGAGCGGATAGGGTGGACTCTGGCAACAGATGCAATCAGACTGGCGCGAACATCTTCTTCGAAACCTCTCGCAGGCGGAATCTCTGTCGGCCTTGATCAGTATTTTACTCGAAGCCGTGCGCGCTCATGGGGCTGAGCTACAGGCTGATAGCCTCGAAGATCGCAGCGCCTACACTGCCCTGCTGCTGTCGCAGGTGCAGCGCTTAGCGAAACGTAGCGCAGCTGTGCCGCACTCCAGTGAGGCGGCGGGCCAGGTGGATAGTGCCCAGTTTTTCAGACTTATTGAGCTTGGCGACCTTCTGATGGTGCGCACCGACCCGCAGTTTCGGGTGGTGGAGGTGCACGGCAACACCGAGCGGTTGCTTGGAGTGACAGGGCAGGAGCTCCGATCTGATCCCGGAGTGTGGAGACGATTCCTTGATGGTCGGGATATTCGCTCGCTGCGCCTGATGCTACGTTCTGCTTCGTTAGCAGAGGATCTGAGTGCTGAGGTAAAAGTTGTTAACCGCAAAGATGGTGTGACGCGATGGCTTCTGATTCAGGGAGTGCCGCTCTTGTCGCGCGAGGGACAGCTTTTAGGATTTGAGGGGTTTGGGATCGATATTACTGATCGGTATGAATCCCAGCAGGAGCTGCTGCAGGAGCGCCGCAGATTGCGGGCCTTGTATGAGGTATCACGGGCAGTGCAGGTGTCATCTGATCCGGCGATGGCATCTCTCAAAGGGATTCAGGCCCTGCGCAAAGCCACTTCCTCTGACTGTGCCTTGGCCTGCTTCTATGATGAAGCCAGTGATCTGATTGAACTGGTGGCGTGTGAGGGGTTCTCTGAGGAGAGTGTGAAGGAGCTCTCTGATCGGGTGAATGGCCCGTCGATTGCACGTGCTGTGATCGGGGAGTCGCGTGGATTTGCGATTGAAGAGCTTGAGTCTGACCCGCGCAATGCGGCAGCGACAGTCACCCTCCGAGAGGGGCTTAAATCTGCGATCTTTGCGCCGCTGCTACAGGAGGGTCGCAACCTGGGGTGTATCGCGCTCTTTAGCAAGCGGCGGGCGCGCTATCGAGAGGGTGACCTCGAGTTGTTAACGGCAGCGGTGCAGCAACTGAGCCTAGCCATCCGCAAGGCCGAGGTGTTCGGAGCGGAGCTGCGACAAGCCACTGTTGCTTCGACGCTGTACCACCTCAGCCATGAACTATCGCGTCTTATGACCCCGCGCGAGATTGCAGCGCATGCCTTTCCGATTATTCAGGGAGAGCTCGCCTGTAAAAGGATGTGGCTTGGCATCTTAAACGACCAAGGTAGTCATCTAGTGGGCCAAGCCGGACAAGGCCCAGGAGTACGTCGGTCGATTGTGGATCTGCAGATTAGCCTAGCCGAGTCGCAGCAATGTATCGAGGAGGCGATTCGCACCAAAGGGCCGGTGGTGGTGCCTGCAGGGGTTGTCCCGCAGAGTGCGACGTTGCAGCGGCTGGTGAGTCGGCTTGGGCTTGGTATGTTAGTGCTGGTGCCGTTGGTGTCGCTTGGCAAGGTGGTGGGGATGTTGATTTTGGAGCCTGCCGTAGGGGCGATGCCGGTGGTGCAGAGAAAGCTGCCGCTTCTTAAGAACATGGCAGGCGAGATCGCTGCGATCATTTTAGCGCGGCGGTTTGAGGCCAAGATGGCCGAGTCCGATAAGATGCGGATGGCCGGGGTGTTGGCCTCGGGTGTGGCGCATAACTTTAATAATTTGTTGCAGGCCATGATGGGGCAGGCATCACTTATCGAGATGCAGCTGCCCGCTGACTCGCCGCTCAAGCAGTCTACCCGGATGATTCTTGATTCGGCCACCAAGGGCGCAGCCCTTATTAAGCAGCTCATGAGCTTCTCTATGCAGGGTGGTGCGGTGCGTCGCACTGTAGCGGTGAATGCGATGCTGAGCGACTCAACGGAGCTGTTCCAGTCTCTGTTGGGTTCACGGGTGGAGCTATCGGTGCAGTTAGCAGAGGGCTTGCCACCGATTTATGCCGACCAAGGCCAGATGCAGCAGGTGATATCTAACCTGATTATGAATGCGCGTGAGGCGATCGGTGATCGGAAGGGCGGGCAGGTAAAGCTTAGCACCTCTGAGGTGCGGGTGCGTCCGGGCGAGCTTGACCCTGAACTCGCGCCGGGCATCTATGTGCGAATTGATGTGCAGGATAATGGAATTGGGATGGATCCGGAGCGGTTGGCGCGCTGCTTTGAGCCGTTTTATACCACTAAGGACCTCGATGTGCGCTCGGGAGTGGGGCTGACAGGCTCAGGCTTGGGGCTATCCTCGTCATACTCTTTAATTAAGCAGCATGAGGGGATCGTCACGGCACGGAGCACGCCGGGGCAGGGCAGTGTGTTTAGTGTCTACCTGCCAGCCCTAACGGTGCATAAAGAGGAGCTGCATCCTGAGGAGCAGAGGCCCGATGAGCCCGCACCGCAACCTGCATCGCAGCCCACGCCGAATACCCAGCCGGTGCCAGGGCAGGCGCTCTTGGTGGGTCTGGGACGTACAGAGCGCGAGGTGGCGTTTCACACCCTGTCGGAGGCGGGGATTTTAGTAGAGGCGGCCCCATTTGATGAGCAACTTTCGGCCAAAATTACCGATAAGGTTACGGTAGTGGTAGTAAGAGCCTCCGCCGATAGTGGTCACAGTAGTGAGCTCAAAGAGTTGGCGGGAGCGCTTCGTAGGGTGCGTTTTAGAGGCGCAATCCTTGCAGTGAGTTCCGACCGAGTGCCGCCAGCTGAGCTTGGCAGACTCGGTGCATCAGCGGCTGTAGTTACACCTGAGCGGTTAGCCGAGGTGTTGCAGCAGCTTGTGCGTGAACAGAGCAAACAAAGCGAACAGAGCTCGGCCAGAAGGCGCGAGGGATAGCTCCGATACCACCAACACCATCTGATGCAGTGATGCATTGAGCGATGCGCACTACGTATCGCTGCACGTGCGCAACAAAGAGGGGTGGAAATGGGGAAGACCTACGATCTAGTAGCAGGTATCCAGTACGATGAGGGGCAGCAGGATGCCCCAACGGTGGTGCTCAAGGGGGAGGCTGACCTCGCTGACCGAGTGGTGGCTCTGGCACGAAGATATGGTGTGCCGGTGGTGGAGGATGCAAACCTAGCCGAGGCGATGCAGGCGGTGCCCCTGGATACGGATATTCCAGAGGGGCTGTATCGTGCAGTTGCAGCGGTGCTCAATCATATTGAGAGGAGATTTGTAAAAAAGAGCTCAGCGCAGCCATTGGCCCGGTAGACTTGGGTTGCCGCGTACAAAAAATACCCAGCTTGCCCACTCCTAGTCCCTGTGGGATCTTTAAGGGGTCATGGCTAAGACCCTTATTATCAAAGAGCTTCTTCCTGAAAATAGTCGCGAGGTGGCGCGGCTTGTGGCGCCCCATGTGGTGGTGGGCCGGGAGGCCGGTCTCGGTCTAGTGTTGCCGGTGGAGGGAGTGTCTCGCATCCATGGTTCTTTTGTGCAGGGTGAGACCTTTTGGCTGTATGCCGATGAGGGCAGCACCAATGGATCATGGTTGAATGGGCAACGGCTAACGGCGCTGCGCTGGCAGGTGCTTCGTTCCGGAGATCTGCTGCAGCTTGCTAATATGATGCTCCAGGTGGTCGAGGAAGGGGGAGCTACTAAGGCGACTAAAAGCCTTGTCGCGGTGGACCTGCAGGGAGTACATGCAGAATTCAGGGTGCCTGAGCAGGGGGTGGCGCTGGTGCTCGGTGGACAAAGCGGTGACCTGGCTGTGGATGATAGCGATTTTGTAGATCCGCTTGCTACCTTTGAGGTTCGTGATGGGAGTCTTTGCCTTATTCGTCATCGCAACGAGACCCCTGTAGTGATTAACGGGGTTGAAGTAGAGGATCTATCGACTATCGGCGATAACGACTGCATTCAGGTCGGACATTTTCAGATTGTCTGCGCTGACCCAGGGGTGCCTCGTGAGGTGATACCAAACGACAAGCCCCAGCAGGCTATTCCAGTAACGCCGCCGCCGCGCTCGCTGCGAGGCGAGAGCACGGGGGAGTTCTCTGTTCGCACCATCGCCAAGACTCATGGGGTTTTTGGGATGCAGTTTGAGGAAGGG
>JBILUF010000145.1:0-6627 GCA_044371155.1 Bdellovibrionota bacterium | reverse complement strand
TTTAGGCTGCTTGATCGACGCGCGCTGCGCGCGTTGCTCGCCTTACGGGAGAAGCACCGGTTCGTTCGTGGTATGGTATCCTGGATCGGATATCAGCAGACCCCGATTCTCTATGACAGGCCGGAGCGATTTGCGGGAGAGACGAAGTATCCATTCCGGAAATCACTGAAACTTGCATTCGATGCAATTACATCATTTAGCTACGCCCCGCTGCGTTTGGCCTCTTATCTTGGAGCGATCTTCTCAGTGCTAGCGTTTCTCTACATTCTTGTTGTTATTGGCCTAAAGATTGCCGGCATTAACTTCCCGGGATACACCTCAATCATGGCATCCATACTGCTCATGGGCGGCGTGCAGCTGATGATGCTGGGGATCGTTGGAGAGTATGTTGGTCGTATATTTGAGCAAGGGCAGGGACGTCCTTTGTATCTGATTGACCGTATTGAGGGCGAGCCCTTAGGACCCGACGCTTGATGCTACGCAAATGCCCACCGGAGTGACCGTGTCAAAATCGATAGCTATTGTAGGAGGGGGATTTACCGGCTTAGCTGCTGCCTATGATCTGGCGCGCTCTGGCTGGAAAGTGCAGGTGTTTGAGGCAGACTCCAGTGTGGGAGGGCTTGCTGGTACCTTTGAGGTCGCACCAGGGAAGCGGCTGGAGCGGTTTTATCATCACTGGTTCGCCTCGGACGCACACATCCTTGATTGGTTGCGGGAGCTGGGGCTTGGCGACGAAATAACATTTGCGCCCACCAATACCGGTCTTTTTTTCGCCAATTCAATTTTCCGGTTAGCGAGTCCGCTTGACCTGTTGCGGTTTAATCCACTTCCACTTTTGGATCGAGTACGTACCGGGCTTATGGCTCTAAAAGCGCGTGGGATATCAGATTGGCAGCCGCTTGAAGAGCTCTCGGCCGAGGAGTGGATTATCAAATACGCAGGCCGAAAGAGCTATGAGGTGATCTGGAAGCCTCTGTTGCAGGGCAAGTTCGGCCCAGAGGCTTCGCATGTTTCGGCGGTGTGGTTTTGGAATAAACTTAAGCTGCGCGGCTCCAGTCGCGACAAGAAGGGGGCCGAGACACTTGCCTATTTTCGGGGCAGCTTTGGCGCGGCTACCGATGCAGTGGTGGAAAAGCTGAAAGAGCTTGGGGTAGAGATTCGCTACAATGCTAGGGTTGATCAGATTGTTTCCGAGAATGGTCGGGTGCGCGGGGTGAGGGTGGCAGGAGAAATGCTGCCCTCGGATGCGGTGCTCGCGACGGTGCCGCTGCCGCACTTTATGCGGATGACCCCAGGGCTGCCGCAGGAGTACGTGGAGCGGCATAGCCAGATTCGGTTTCTGGGGAATGTGTGTTTGGTGCTGCGTCTTAAGCGGAGTCTGTCTTCAACGTATTGGCTGAATGTGGCTGACCCATCCTTCCCGTATGTCGGGATTATTGAGCATACCAATTTTGATGATCCGGCAAATTTTGATGGCAGGCGTATTGCGTATCTTTCGAAGTATCTGCCCACCAGTGAAGCGATGTTTCGCATGAGTGATAGTGAGCTGTTTGAATACTCACTGCCGTATATTCAGCGTATCTTCCCAGAGTTCACCCGGGAGTGGGTGGAGGGGTCGTTTGTATGGCGCGCAGAGTATAGTCAGCCGGTGATAACCAAGCACTACTCAAAGCTTATACCTGATGAGCAGACCCCAATTGAGGGACTGTGGCTCTCGACTATGGCGCAGGTATACCCCGAGGATCGCGGCACAAGCTATGCTGTGCGCCATGGCCGAGCCGTGGCGCGGCGGATAGGCAGTTAAAAAACCTCTTGGGGCATGTCCCTAAAAGAGGGCGTATATAAACGGCGACAGTGCCGAGCCAGCGGTCATGAACAGCAACATGCCAAGCACCAAGAACACGCTCACCATCGGTACAAGCCACCAGGCTTTTTTCTCCCAAAGCATGGTAAATAGCTGGCCAACGGTTGATGACTTTTTGCGAGCGGGAGTGCGGGATGCAGGTGCACTGGATTGAGGTGTACTGGATTGGGGCGCTGATGTCATTTTGTTCTCTCAACTCCGATGTGATTGCCAGGTTAGACATATCAATTTAGAGCCCTCAGGGAAAGGGGCGCCTATCGAGGGATTGGTGGGCATTTCTTCAAATATGCGGTAAAGAGCTGAAGGCGTAACCTTTTATGAGGGGTGGACATGGCTCGTTCTCGCGCGCTTCTAGGGATAGTCGTGGCTTTAGGGATGCTAGGCGCCAGTGCGGGGTGGGCCCAAGGCACTTCACTCCTCGATGAGGCGAATACCCGGGCTAATCAGGCGGTGAGTGCAGTGACGCTATTTACCTCCCAAGACACCCTATCTTCAGGTATTTTTAGATTTCGCCCATCTAACGACAGCGACAGCGAGTTCCGTGTGACGCGGCTTCCTTACGCACACTCTTTTGAGCCGCTTGAAAACGGCATGGTGCCTGAGGTGTCAGTGGTGTACGGTTTTTCAAAGCTCACCCAATCGCTGCAGACTCCTGATGGGGCTGAGGGGATTGATGATTTCTCTCGGGTGATCACCCACAGTATCGGAGCGGGAGGGGGGCTAAAAATACCCGCCTTAGTCGATGGCTTCTCGATAGCGCCGCGCTTCTTTTTTGCGTGGAGTCATCTGAAGCGTCGGTATGATTTCAATAATACCCTGAGTCAGAGCACCCTTAAGCCGTTCGACGATGATTTGTTTAACACCTATGTAGATGTGCTGGTGTACACCCCAAGTGCTGAGCTCAACTATGAGTGGACGATGTTTACCGATGCAGAGTTCTCGGTGCATACCCGGTATAGCCAGCTTTTTAATGATTCTGTACGCACAAAGAGCTCTGTTATTGATGTTAGCTCGGCTACCGGACTACTCCAAAGCGAGATTGAGGCGATGGTCCCAACTCATTACTCGGTGTATGGCCGCGATATCATAGTTCATCCGTTTATTGGGCGCTCTGACATCTATGGTGATGCGCGTGCGGGACTCGGGTTTGGCTATTTTCATGAAGTAGGTATTGATCTTGTCTTCACCAAGCCCAACGATAACTCGATACTTAAGGATCTTTCAGTCGGCGCCTCCTATAGCTTCGGAGACAGTTTCGATGGATGGCGTCTAGGGATCGGGCTAGGGGTGTAGTCCTTTACCGCAACGATTGCTCACGCCAGTGACGGCGTAGGTGCGGCGCAAGATGCCTCAGTGCAGCAACAAATCGAGCGTGCGCTTGGGCCGCGTTCAAGGAAGCGCCTTGAGCGGTTGAGGCGGCTGCAATCTTCCGTCCTAGCTGATGCCAGCTTATTACCGGGCCAAACAGTTTGAGGTGGAGCACCTCCTCATGTCTGACTGCTAACCCGGTCTCTTGCGCCAGTGACCTAAAGCCCTCCTCCCCGTTTCTGATTAACAGAAGCGAGTGAGTAGCTTTGAGTAGAACGTTGGCTTGTTCAACTTTCGGTATCTCTGGAGCATAGTTTGGCCCGAGGAGGTTTAAAATTACCACACGTTCAGGAGTCGTGAGTACATGCGCTAGAGCGCGCTCGCGCTCCTTCACTGGTATCGAGGAAAGGATTGCGTAATCGGTGAGCTGATCCTCGCCACGTTTGCGTAAGATTCTCCACGAGCAACGGTCGATATCTGGTGAGCGGATGCTTTTTTTAGCCCTGCCAGGTGCAGCCCCATAGGCTGCAGCCATCGGCCCAAAATATTCCAGAAGCATCACCTCGAGAAGCTTATCCTCGAATAGACGGGTTGCCGCGGTATGCAGAAGATTCACCAGCTCATCTTTCGCTAATTGAGCTTCTGTGGACCCTGGACTGATAGCAAGGCTGGCAAGATGCTCCACCTCCTGCCATGGTGATGTTGAGCTAGCGCCAGAGCTGATCCGTTGCTGGGTTTGCACGACTTTGAGTTCTTTTGCTTCAGACCCTTTGATGTTGAGCCTCGCTTGCACCTCTTCAGGGTTAGAGGGAGAGCCACGCTCCGATTGGAGTTGTTCTCCAGTCTCTCGTGCGCGCCGTAACAGCGCCCGCACCTTTTCGGGCACTCTGATAAAGGCCTCATTTCTGGCCTCCACAAGAATCAGGTTATCAATCCACTCCACAGCATAGGTGCTAAAGCTGCTTTTTTTATCTGGATTGAATCTTTGAATCGCTGCAATTAGTCCTTGAGCGCCGACATTTAGGTATTTAGCAAAAAGCGGATCACTAATATTCATTTTGAGCCGATCCTTCAACCGATTTGCTACCAGCCTTAGATTGGAGGTGACCATCTGATGCTGTATTGGTGTAATGGTTTGGACCTGCGAAACCACCGTATCTGCGCTTGATTTAATCCTCGCAAATGGAAGCCGTATGCGGTTTTCGGCCGTACGCTGTCCGCGCGATGAGCCACTCTCCTGGGCTGCACCGATGAGCCGCTCTTGTAGCTGCTTTTCGATCCTTAACACATCGGCGTAGGGCTCATGAGAAATGGATGTAATCTCCTCAATTGCTTCTGTAGCTAGTGTCGCATTCGTAGAGATCTGTTTGGTGTACCGTTGCTCCCATGAAAGAGAGTCGGTGCCCCGGCCCCACAGTTTTTCGGTGCGCTCGATCGCAGTTAGAATTTTATCGCGATTTGATAGTGAGCCGTAGGCAAAGCGCTGCGTGGCTAACAGCTCAAGTGCCAGCGGCATCTGTACAAGCTCGGCGCGAATAGCTAGTGCCCCAACCCGATACTCTTGCATTAAGGCGCGTTGTTGTTGGTTAGACAGCGGCTCGGTGTCGAGAGCTCGCGCGATTATAGCTGAATCCGACAAAATGCCGTCTCGAGGCTCTATTGAGCTGGAGGTGTGCTTGCGATCCTTAGGGCTATGACTAGGTGTCATGTGATTATCAACCCAGCCAACCTATCCTGGTTGAAAAGCTCTGGCCTGGCACGCGCCAGTAGTCCGAGGCTAGTAGTGGTTTCAAAAAGGGGCTCCAAATGGATCATCTCACAGCCGGTGCGCGCCCATTCTGGTATCGCCCCAGCGCGCCGGCCGCCCACTGTGTGGCGCGGTCGAATCCGGTTTTTGTCACTCCTGCTACTGGGTAGTATCATGACTGCAATTATCCGGAAATTATCGATCGGTTCCGAATTGTTGACGCCATTCCTGGCGGGCGTGCTCGGCGAGTCGTCCTGCTGCATCGCGAAACAGGAGATGCGGAGCGCCAGGCCGTCTCGGTGACTGCGCTGACTTCGAACGAGCTGATAAGCTCTTATACTCCTTAAGGAACTCCTCGGTAGCCTCCCAGCTCTCAGCGGTTTGAAAGAGGCGCCTTAGCAATAGCTCGCGTTCAATTGCGCTCAGTGCTTCCTGACGGAGATCTTGCTCTGAGAATTGTTTTAGAAAGCGGTGAGCATTTATGCTTCCCATTTGACTCAGCGTGATTGCGACAGCGAGGGTTCTAAGCGCTCGCTGCTGATCGCTTCCGCAGGCCTCGCGCGATTTGTCGTCTATTATCTGGCGCCGTGACAGCGGGCTATACGATTCCGCTAGTAGGTTTTGAATCAGGGCACACTCGAATGGTCTGAGTGCGCGCGCTGCCACCTGCAGCCTAAAGTGATTGGGGCAGGAGCGAATTATCGCATGATCCGTAAGCATCGCGATGCCCTGCTCATAACGCTGACGAACACGCTCCCTCGACACACCGATAGCGTCTGCAACCGCTTGGAAAGATATCCTAGTTCCGGGGGGGCATCGAAGCATCTCGCGGAATGCCTCTAGGAGTGAGGGGTGTCCATCAAATACACGCTCGACTCGATTTCCCAAAGAATCATCCGAGCGTAGTTCTGGCGTGTCTGATGAGCTCTGATGCGGATCTCGATATTCATAGCTACGTTCTCCCGCTACGCGATGGGGAGATGTGTTAAGGGTGTGTACTATCGTTAGCCATGGGCGAACCGTAGCTAGGTTGACCTTTGCTGATTTAGCGACCTCCTCGGCCGATGGGGAGCGGCCAAGCCGCTTGGTTAAAGCCTCTCTCTGCTTTAGAAATTTCGCTACGGCAGCCTGGCTGTCTTTAGGTACAGGCACGTGCGACGAGCGTCGAAATAGCTTTTGAATTTCTCTTCGAATTCGATGGTCGGCATAGGTAGGCACAGCCACCTCTCGTCTCGGGTCAAATCGCTCGAGTGCAGCCATCAGCCCGATTGCCCCTTCTTGAAACAAGTCATCAAGGGCGGGTGCTCCTGGACGAGAGGTCGACTTTTTCTTGGCAATCGCAGCAGCGAACCTTAGGTTGGTGACGGTAAGGCGGTTGCGGTATTCGATGATGAGTGTTTCTAGCTTCTCGATCTTTTCAAGGCTTCGCCGAATGGATTGTATGGGGAGTAGTGTCGACGACTCAAGGGAATGCCGCAGTGTGTTTTTTTCAGTTTTTGATTGTGCCCTATCGATTGCATCAACCGTGGAGCGGAGTGCTAGTACGGATGATTTTAATTCCTTGATAAATTGGTGGTGATCCTGTCGAAGTCTCGGAGCCCGGGCCAAGGCGGCGCATACCAGGGATTGGTTGGCCGAAAGGCGGCAACTGTAGCTCTCTGACCATCTGGTCGTGTGCTGTTTTTCCCAAAGCTGCTCGGTTGTTTGA
>JBILUF010000144.1:0-6671 GCA_044371155.1 Bdellovibrionota bacterium | reverse complement strand
TCACTAGTGAATTTGCTGCATTGGTGGGGCGAGTAAGCAAAGAGGTCAGCCACTACCCGTTACTCTTTGAGCTGGAACGAATCGGTGCAATCGAATACTCAGGCGATAGAGTGAAACTAACTGCTTTTGAATATACTCCGTCCGGCGATACGGAACACGGCTTGGCGGTGATGGAGGATGATATTGCCGCGATTCTTGAAACAGTGGAGGGAAATCTCACTGATCGTGCAACCCGACCGGATCTGCACCTTCGAACGATGTACGATAATATCCCACCAGAACACCTCGAGGAGATTCGCGCCTGGGTATTAGCGCGCGGAGCCGCATTTCAGGGGGAGATTCGCGAATATCTGTCGAAATTTGATCGAGATGTAAATCCCCAGCTCTCTCCTGGCAGCGAGAAGGCGCAGGTATCAGTATCGGTCTTCTCGCTGAGTCGAGTGCTAGACCGGGTGAAGCAATTAAAACCAAAGAAGCGTGGAAGAAAGCCCGCAGCGACGGCAGACTGCGAGTGATGTATCAGGAAGAAAGTCTATGAGTGAGATCTTAAGAACGGTGAATACCTACCGCTGGGCGCTGATGATCTCTTTGGTTATCATGTGTGGTTGTGGAGGAGGTACCACAGGCACCTCTTCGACCGGCGAACTTCGATTTGCCGGATATGTGAAGCAGTCTGGTGGCGAGCGGGTGAGTTTTACACCGATGGTGGTGCGTTCGGGCACTGATGATGAAGAGCTCCTTACCGCCTCTACCGACGCGCAAGGGGATTTTGAAATGTCGCTTCCTCCGGCCGAGATGGCGGTGGCCGTTGAGATCGGGGGAAAACGAACACGCCCTGTTCCTCGCAGCTTTAGTGGCTCCAGCGTGTTATCAATAGTCGTTACTCAGGGTCCTAAGGGTGACTTGGAAACCTCCGGCAGCTTTGAGGTGCGTATCGCTAGCGATTCCCTCTGTGCCAGCCTTAGAAGCGAGGATAACGATCTCTTGATACAAGGCGACATATCCTCACCATGCCTTGTGCAGCTTAATGTGATCTCTTCGGAGTATCCGCTCTCAACGTTTAACGCCACTCTTGAAGGTGCATGCGGGTCAGAGAACTCCCCTATCATAAACAGCAGTGCAAATCCTGGGGGCGAGATCTCAATTGATATCTCCGAGGCCTCACTACGCGGCTGCGTGCCGAGTAGGATATCGCTCTCGTCATCGCAGGATAGCTCAAGGGGTGTTGAGATCCTCATAAGGTAGGGCTGGGGGGAAACCTTCGCGCGCTACCAAAGAGAAAGCCTTGCCACGGATCAGCACTGCGTGCAATTGCGACCAAGATGGTCGCGCTCCTTGGAAACCACTACTATTCGAAAAGCTCCTGCGGAGAAACTTTTTCCAGCACCTCTTGTGTTAACGACGACAGAGCTGCTTTGAGTCCGTTAGAAAGGCGGCAATGCTTCGGTTTTATCTTGCGTCCTTTAGGATCGAGTGCTGACGCTTCAAACAACCCATCTTCACGGTGGAGCACTTCAATTGAATAGTCGGCACTAAAGCTCTGACTGCGATAGGTAAAGGTGTCTCGATGTAGCGCCCCTGCGATCGGCGCGCGGTGCAATGGGTCACGCACCTCACTTGCTTCAAGGGCCCGAAGTGACTCGCGCGAAAACTCTCGCTCAATAAATCCAATATCTACCGGGGCCTCACGAAACGGCGATAGCAATAGAAGCCAGCGGAAGAATTTTACATTGTTCGCTAGTCCATCTACCGAGTATCTCCGCAGCACCTCCAAGGACCGCTTCACGACAGCGGCTCGGCTTGGCCCATGGATAATAAGCTTACTAAGCATCGCATCGTAGTATGGCGTTACGGTATCGCCTGACTCAAAACCAAAATCCTCTCGGATATCTGCACCGCTCACCCGCGAGATATGCGAAATCGTGCCGATTGCGGGAGCAAATTTATTGGCTGGATCCTCAGCGTAAATACGAAACTCAAAGGCGTGTCCGTTACACTTCACCTCTTGCTGAGAAAGTGGGAGGGCCTCCCCCTGTGCCACCTTGAGCTGGAGCTCAACAAGATCGACCCCTGTGACTGCCTCAGTCACAGGATGCTCCACCTGAATACGGGTGTTCATCTCGAGGAAGTAAAACGCATCATCTTTAACCAGGAACTCGGCAGTGCCAGCGTTGTAGTACCCAACTGCGGCTGCGGCGTGTACTGCAGCAGCTTCAATCTCAGCACGAAGCTTTGCGGATAGATTGGGGGCTGGCGCCTCCTCCACGAGTTTCTGGTGGCGCCGCTGGGTTGAGCAATCGCGCGTGCCAAAATGAATAACTTTTCCGTGCATGTCTCCGAATATTTGCACCTCAACATGGCGTGGATGCTCAACATAACGCTCAATAAATACATCTCCACTGCCGAAATTTTTCTGCCCCTCGGCGCGAGCTCTCGGCAGCGCCTGAGTAAGCTCCTCTGCTGAACGTGCCGTGCGCATCCCGCGGCCACCGCCCCCGCCAACGGCTTTTATCAGCACCGGATACCCTATCTCGGAGGCCACCTGAAGCAACTCGGTATCTGAAAGCCCCCCTTTTGCCCCGGGAAGACACGGAACTCCAGCTGCAATCGCTTTAGCGCGTGCCTCTGTTTTGCTCCCCAACACTCGGATGGCCTCCGGCGAGGGGCCCACAAAGATAAGCCCAGCATCCAAGACTGCCTGCGCAAACTGTGCATTCTCAGAGAGAAACCCATATCCGGGATGCACAGCGTTACACCCGGCACGAGCTGCTACCTCAAGGATCTTAGGGATGTTAAGATAAGACTCCTGGACTGCTGCCGGGCCGATGATGACCAGCTCCTCGGCCTGCCTTGCGAAATAACTATCTTTATCGGCTTCGGAGGCGATAGAAACGGTTTTGATTCCGAGCTTTGAGGCAGCCCGCTGGATACGCAGCGCAATCTCGCCACGGTTTGCTATCAGGAGTTTTTCTATCTTATGATGGCGGGCGTTCATTTCAGTACCGTACACTCTTTTATCTGTTTCAGTCGTTAGGAATTTGGCAATGAGCTCAGCTTCCCCCGCTTCAACTCAACATCATAAGGTCATAATTTTAGGGTCAGGTCCAGCGGGCCTTACAGCTGCTATTTATGCCGCCCGGGCCAGCTTATCGCCACTTCTTATTCATGGCCCACTCCCCGGTGGGCAGCTGACAACTACCACCGAGGTCGAGAACTTTCCAGGATTTGAGCACGGCATTATGGGCCCTGACCTGATGCAGACGATGGAGAAACAGGCCGCGCGGTTTGGCACCCAGTTCCGTCAGGAGTTTATTGCCTCAGCCGATCTCTCCAAACGGCCCTTTACCCTAACGTCCTCATCAACAACCTACAGCTGTGATGTCTTAATAATTGCTACCGGCGCCACGGCAAAGCTGCTGGGACTTCCCACCGAGAAGGACCTAATGGGTTTTGGTGTTTCGACTTGCGCTACCTGTGACGGGGCCTTCTTTAGAAATAAGGTGATCTCGGTAGTCGGTGGCGGTGACTCTGCCTGCGAGGAGGCCAATTTCCTGACCCGCTTTGGCTCCAAGGTGTATCTGATTCATCGCCGCGGAGAGCTTCGTGCCTCAAAGATTATGCAAGATAGGGTCCGCAACAACCCCAAGATTGAGATGCTGCTTGATAGAGAGGTGCTTGAGATTGCAGGCACCAAGCAGTCTGGAGTCACTGGACTAACTCTCCTAAATAAGGAAACCAAGGCTCAGGAAAAGCTTGCAGTTGATGCGCTATTTGTTGCCATTGGCCACACCCCTAACTCTACCCTCTTTAAAGGGGCTTTAGAGATGGACGAGAATGGCTATCTTGTTGTCGAACCCAACTCCACCAAGACCCGCATTGCTGGGGTATTTGCCTGCGGCGATGTGCAAGATCATGTGTTCCGTCAGGCTATTACCGCTGCAGGCACAGGATGTATGGCAGCAATTGAAGCTGAGCGTTGGATTGAGGGCCAAGACGGACATTAAGCTGATTTTTCAGCTCCTGCCAGATACTGAGCTCAATTGGTGGAGGTCCAGGACAGAGGCGCCTCGACAAACGAGCAACCTAGCTACCCTCTAGATTCAAAGGAATCTTATCAACACCGTGGCGTTTGTATTCCACGCTAGCGGTCTTCTTCTTGGTCATTAGCCAGAAAAAAGGGTCCAGTCGAAATTTCTTTCGACTGGACCCTTTTAACACCTTTCGTGGTTACCTAACTTAGATCTTTCCGGAAAGACCGAAGGCGATAACGAAGGAAAGGATTACGATAGCTTCAACGAATACGAGTCCGAGAATCAACGGAACGAAAAGTTTTCCGGCTGATGCTGGGTTGCGGCCGATCGACTCAAGTCCGGCAGACACTAGCTTGCCCTGGGCAAGCGCACCACCGAGGGCCGCTAGTCCGATTGCAAGCGCTGCTCCGATCCCAACGATCCCCCCACCTGATGTGCCAGCGGCCTCTTCGGCCATGGCGAGGCTTGGGGCTACAAGCATCGCAAGGGTTGCAAGGGATACGATCTTTTTCATGATACACTCCTTAAGTTAAACCAGGTTTCCGAAATTACTCTTTCAATTATGCTTCAGCTCTTGAGAGTCCTCTCTCAGTGCTTATATTTTTCAGTGTTCCTCATCAGTGTTCCTCATCATGGTGCGATGCTAGCTGGATATACAACATCGTCAGAAGACTGAAAATAAATGCCTGCATGAATGCTACAAAAGTTCCAAGGGCATAAAACACCACAGGAATGCCAAAAGGCACAAGCTCTGTAAATACCCCCAGCACTATATGGTCTGCACTTATATTCCAGTACAGACGCAGGTTGAGAGTAAGAATTCTTAAGCAGGTGCTGAAAATCTCAAGAGGGAAAATAAGCCACGCTAGCGCCCATACCGGCCCAGCAAAATGCTTCAGATAGGTTATAAGACCCTGATCTTTTATTCCGACCCAGTTAAAGTATCCAAACACTACGAACGCCATACCAACGTTAATCCAAACGGTGGTAGTGGCAGCGGGCATCCCTGGGATCAGGCCCACTAAGTTGGCTAGCAAAATAAAGAAGAAAAGTGACGCGGTAAACGGCGCATACTTACGGTTCTCTTTACCAAGGATCGAATCCTGGAACCGCACCCACTGATCAACAGCGAGATCAATTATCCCAAAGAATGTTGGTTTCGCGGTGGGGACGATGCTGCTCTGCGCCCCTGCAGAGCTTCCCAGCCGAGCAGATACGGAGGACCCGGCCGCAATCATCACACCGCCAATAGCAACGGCAGTGAGAAACTTCTGCCAATTCGGGTCAGGAACGAGCCCTTGAATGTACGTATAGTGCACCATATCTAACCAACGGCCGTGAAATTCTGCTTGGAGCTTGGGGGTATACCCAAGATATCCATCCAAAGCAACTGTTTACCCCTGAATTTCACCCTCTTCCCGCCCTCTACCACCCTGCCCCTTTTCGGCCCAGCACAGACTAAGAGCGGCGGGCATAAACGAGGCCACCCCTATCAACAGGGCTAGCTGCTGTGTCCGAGATGCAACCCATAGAAACAAGAGAAGGAGCGTTATCAGGAGACCTTTTGCCACAACCAAAAATACTAATCGCACCGGCGCAGCTGTGCCGAGCAACACAAGTGTGGCGATCTCAGCATAGAGAAGAATGGTCGCCACGGAAAAAAGCGCTCCAAGTAGGACAAGAATCGGGTTTAGGCAGAAAAATCCCAGCCCACAGGCGCCCCAGACTATTGCCACCCCCACCAAACCCACTATCAGCGTGATGACGATCAGTGTTCGAAAGTGCAGCGATTCAATCCTCGAAGATTTTTGTGTAGAGAAATCATTCATCTAGAGCACTCTTCGGAATTTTATCTCGCTTCTTGCGCGGTTTTAATTTTAACCCACTTTAACTTAAAAAAATTCGCTCGCTTAAACGCCGCATTTTTTCTAGCTTTTAATACGATCTGATTTTTATCGCGAGATCTTGTTGTAAATAAATTTCTGGCTAATGTAATTTTCACGCTCGCGCTGCGACGGAGAAAAAATTTTTCTAGCAAAAAATTTTTAAGTCGCTGATTAAAAGCGCCAATGCTGAACCCCCTGGGTAACAACTCGCACGGGGAATCGTATTGGTGGCATAGAGAGAACGCTAGCATGTGTCGACACGTTCTTATGCAGCAGCTTTCAGAGTCAGGAGCGTAGATAAAGTATAATATAAGGAATCTTTGGGAGCCGTTTGCCGACGCTCTTTTTCTGGGGCGCTGTTCCGTTAACAAGTACTATTCCGTTAACAAGCGCTGTGCTGTTAACAGATACTGTGCTGTTAAGGGATACTGTGCTGTTAAGGGATACTGTGCTGTTAACAGATACTGTGCCGGCGAGCTTGATAAGACCGTGTATTTATAGAAGCTCTGAGTTCATAGCTGAGTTGTTTTACAGGGGTTGCTTTGAAGATGCGGTTTTTTGTCTTTTCTCTTTAAATCCTAGCCCCTTCCTCAGTCGGATCAGGCAATTGATGCATCAGGCAATTGAAGTAGGGCTCGAGGAAATAGGAGGGGGTAAGGGGCCTAGGTTCATCCAGCATAAAGCTGTTGTGAATAGAGGGCTTGATCGGTTTGCGGGTGATATTGAAACGCAATCTGCATGACTTGCAGGGTTG
>JBILUF010000143.1:0-6683 GCA_044371155.1 Bdellovibrionota bacterium | reverse complement strand
GTTGCACATCAAACGGCACCCATCCTTTGCCTCTTACAAACACCTCGGCCCAGGCGTGACGGTCACTCATGCGGAGCAGGATATGCCCATCTTTGGCCTGGCTTAGGTCGGTGAGGTATCCGGTGCCGATACGCGCTGGCACACCCGAGGCGCGTAGCATATAGACCATCGCATGTGCAAAATGCACACAGTATCCCCGCATGTCTCCAAACAGAAACGGTGCCACTTGATCCGCATCCTGGGACACATCGTGATTCGGGGTCAGGGTGTAAATCGCAGTCTTGTTAAGGTGCTGCGCAAATGCGCTGGCCTTGGCGATCGGGTCAGTGATCCCTTTTGTGATCGAATCGGCTAGCTCCTGATAGCGCGGGTCGGAATGTTTCTTAAGGTAGTGCTGTTGAGTCGCCTCTGACCACCGAGGGTCACCTACCTGAGCGCCTTGGAGCTCAGCCAGCGGAAACGCCGGAGCCATGGAGTAGGCTTGAAAAGCTGCCTTGAAGCGAGACCGATTTGGGTTTGCGAGCGGCGTCACCCGCAGCGGGAAATCCAGAGAAAAGGCTAGCTTGTGCTCGGTCAGCAGATACATTGATTGCTGCACCGGCACACGCGGGGCGAGGGTAGTGTCTGGCTCGATCGAGAATGATTCAGAGGGTAGGTTTCCACTGACATCTTTATCGTAACTGCTATCGGCAAGTACTAGCTCATGGCCATTAAATTCCGAAAGGGCCTGCTCCCGCAGGTACAACATCGGGGTAAACGGATTCTCGCGATAATCCCCGTCCAGCCGCGCCAGCGCTGATGGTTGATTAGTGGCCCCCAGCGCCGAGTGAAACCCAAGTGGCGAGAGCCCTTCTTGGGAGGTGGCCTCACCCACACCGTTCATAAGTCGCGAGCCCGCTGCAATCCGATGAGTCTGATAGACCTCGCGCGCGATCAGATAAAAGGCCGCAAGCACCGCTACTGCTGCACAACCCCAGGCCACCCATTGCGGTGGAGCCGGATTGCGCTCCCCCGCCACAGAGCCGCGCGGCGACGGCCGCCCAGGCAAGGTGGCACAGAAAAGGTAGCCCAGTAGCCCCACGGAGAGCGCTACTCCGCTAGATACCAGCACCGTTAGGGGCTCTAGGTTTATGTTCCAGGCTAGTGTGTTGATTATCTGTGGGGAGTCCAGCCGGTAGTTGCGGTGAGCTGAGAGTAGTGCCAGCGCAATCGCTGAAAAGCACAGCACCTCCGCAGTGATCCAGTGCCGCACTCGCCAGAAAAACCACGACCCCGCTAGCGCTGTATAGAGTGACAGTAGCATTAGGTTGAGGTGCAGCATCACCCCGTACCCGCCAAAAAATCCGTCCGAGAACGCCGCGAATATCCGCTGCAAGACAGCAGAGACAATTATATATCCGCCGTAGCTCAGCGCTGACACCGTTAAGAACCCACGGGTGCTAAGGGCGCTAAAGGCAAGGTAGCTGCCCGCAACTGTTCCAGCCGCACCCGCCAGCACTAGTGCCGCAAGTGGTGTGCCGAAATTGACGGTGTATCCCACCGTGATGGTTGCTATCGCTAGGAACAGTGCGCGAAGCCCTACGATGACCCAGAAGGTGACATGCCGTGAGGCCTGCGCGAAAGTGGTGCTATGTGTTTGGTGATAGCTCATCGCCGCATCTGTCCTACTGACTCCTAATGAATACTACCTCGATCTGTTGGCGGGCACAGCGTGAGAGAAATTCCTGATACTCAGCGGTGCTACTCTGAAGTTCGCCGCGGGGGAGGTCGGTAAACCATCGCCGCAGCATCTGGTGTAGTCCAGTCGAGGAGCCTCCACCTAGAGCGGCGCCTGTCGCAGTGCCTGGTGTTGAGTCGACTACAAAAACAATTGGAGTGATGGATGACTCCCGCAGTGTTGAGCAGAGCCCCAGCATCAAGTCACGATCTGAAGCGGTCCTAAATCGTCTCGCAGAGGTAAAGAGCGCCACCCGTTGTAGCCGCTCCCCAGAGCTTGTGGTTGCCAGCCTCTGTAGCATGGCAGAGAGCTCCGATTGAGTGTGCGCCGGATCTTGATCGGAGCTCCACACCGAATTCACTAGCAGAGCGCGTAGCGCCTCTGGACTACGCGCCAGCACAGCACTCCCCATGCCGCTACACCCAGCCACGAGCTCCAGGTTGAGCTCAGTAAGCTGCTCGGCATATTTCAGCATGCCGCTACACACCATGTCCTCTTCCGCTAGCGCTGCGGCATACATCACCACCCGACCCTCCGGGCTCATCGATGCCTCGGGATGACGCGACACGAGCTCCCCGCGGCGGGCAAAGATTTTCCATACGATACGGCGTGCCCCGTCGCTGGCCTCATAGCGCTTAATCTCGAGTGGGTCGCCGAGCCGCTCCTGCGATTGGCTCACCATATCCCCCGGACGCTCAAAGGAGCTTATGATCGGAGCCTGCCCGATCGCACAGGCAGGCGGATTTACCGTGTATCGAAGCTGCTCTGTTTGGCTCAGAAGCTGCCAGCGGAGCTGTGTTAGGCCGAGTTGGTCACCGAACCCCACCCGCAGCTCGCGCAGGCTCCAGATACCGCGATGTGGAAACGTAGCCGCACACGAGAGATATCGGCTGGCGTTTGATCTGCCGGTGAGTCGAAACTCCGGCACCGCCAGGGCTGGAGAGTTAAAGTAAGGCTGCACCGTCAGTACAAACCCCGGCAGCACTGAAAAACGGGAGAGCTTTAATACCAGGGTGGTTTCTCGCCCGGCTTCGTACTGCTCTGCTATGTGGTCAAGCTCCAGCCTTACGCTGCGGCGCAGATTGATAGCGCAGACTACTGCTATCATAAGGACTGCTAGGAATAGGGCACCTGCTGTAAAGCCCAGGGTCGCGGCTATAATATCTGCCTCTAACCGCGCTGGCCCCAAGAGGGCATACAGTAGCACCGCTGCCAGGAGCGCTCCGCGCAAGGTGAGCGGAAAGGTGTGCCATCGCGGCAGCTCCAAAGAGGCGCCCTGAGGCTCTGTGTTGCTGGGGAGGGCGGGGGAGGCGCTTTGCATACGGTTCATTGAGTCTATAATAGATGCCTGGATTCGACCACTTTATGCAGCTCAAAAACCCACCTAAGCGGTGGGTGAGCACGACTCAGGGGGGGCTCCTTACTACTCCCCTCTTGTCGCAGCGGCCCAAGACAGCCAGAATAGGGCCATGGTGCTTCTTGCAAATATACTGAGCGGGTTGGCGGCAGCTCTTGATATGCTGCTTACCCTCCTTATGGTGTTAGTGGTGGGGCGGGTGATCATCTCCTGGGTGAACGCTGACCCTGGTAATCCAATCGTGCGCATGCTGGTGGGGTTTACCGAGCCTTTTCTGCAGCCGCTGCGGCGAAGGCTGCCCAGCCCCGGGGGGCTGGACCTCTCCCCAATCCTGTTCTTTGTCGTGCTCGCATTTATAAGCTACGCGTTGGTTCAAAGCCTGGCTGATTATGCTAGTCTTGTGAGGCTTGAGGCCCTGCGCGGCTAGCGCAGCGCCCACCATTTAACGCCTATACGCCCCGCTTTACTTGACGACGGGCAAAGTAGTGGTTAACCCTTTACCTACGAGGTGCTTAGCTAAGGGGTTATTGAGGCTGCAGTAAGCGCTGCCCGGGGCACCTTAAATCTGATAAGTGGTTGATTTCTATGCCAATTTACGAATATATCTGCCCCAAATGCGGCCCTTTTGAGGCAATCCAGAGCTTTTCAGACAAGCCCCTTACCTGCAAACCAGACTGTACCGAGAAGAGTTGCCCCAAAAAAGCAGAGCGACTTATCTCCGCATCGGCCTTTCATCTAAAGGGCAGCGGCTGGTACAAAACTGATTATTCCGCCCCTTCGGGAGGTGCTACCAGTGGTGCTTCAGCGCGGGGTGGTAGCGATGCTGCCAAGGGGGAGAGTGCTGCTGCCAAGGAAGGCACTGAATCTGCCTCCGGCTCAGGAGATACAAAAGAGGCTGGGGCCGTATCGAAGAGCTCATGCGGCACCAAGTGTGGGTGTCACTAGCCCCCTGTCGTTTGCTTTAATCCTGTTGCTTTAGCCCTGTTGCTTTAACGCTGTTGCTTTAACGCTGTTGCTTTAACGCTGTTGCTTTAACCCTGCTGATTGAAGCGGCACCACAGGTAGTGAGCTCCGCTCAGGCTCATTCATAAGCCTGTATACCCCTTATCAAGATCTGCAACTGCGGGAACTGCAACTACGGGCATTGAGTGATGCCACGTAGGTTCGTAGCCACAGCGTATCCGCCTTACAGGAGTCTCTAAAGATCGTCTTAAAAGGGCGTGATTTTTGGTGCACAACGAACTCCACCCCGTGGTTGATTGAGGAGGGGAAAAGGACTACCCTTTCGCCGTTCGAACAGAGGGGCGCGTGCCCCCATCGAGCAGGTTCAAACAGCCTTTGGGCTGGGAGGTTTTGCATGTGCCCAGGATGTGTGGCCTACCTGGCCTCCAAGGTGATCATTTTGCTCTTGGCCCTGGCCTTGGCAAATATGACCGACCTGAAGATCGGTCTTTGGTTGCTGCTTGCAACCATCGCCGAGATCTGGATCGACTGTGCGGCGATCTATCAAGCTGAGCCTCCGCCAATTCATCCCGCCCTGATCTTCTGTCAGATGGTGTTGTTGGGGTGGCGAGGGGCTAAGTTGCTGGAAGGGGACCACTGGACTAAGCGGCTTGCAAGTCAGCTGGCCCAGGCCCTGAAAGGCAAGATGGAGGGCGGTTCTTCCTACCGAGGTGTTTGGATGAAGCTAGGCTCAAAAGGTTGGGAATTCGGCAAGTTGTGGGTAAGGGTTGTAGCAACCTGGACCACTGGCCCAGTTCTCTGTGCCCTGACGGATCTGCGAGCAGTATTTCTGTTTCTGCTTGCAGGAGTCCTCTTCGGTGCGCATTTTGAGCCCGTTGAATCTGAAACACTGAGATGGGGGATCAGTTATGCTCCGATGTGGTGGCCTGTAAGTGTGTCAGTGCTGGCGATTGGTAGGGGACTCAATGTCTTTTATCGTCGCAAGGATCACTGGCTCCATGAATGGCTGTCACCGAGCTCCAGCCAGAGTTGGCGGTGTCCATCAGATTGCCCAGGATGTCCAACGTGCGCTCCTTGGCTAGTGGATTGATGGTTTTTTTTGATGGTTTTGGCTTAGGTGAGTGGAGCCTCGTGTCACTCACACCTTTTTTCTCCCCCCACCACCAACACCAAGCAATTGGTACACGCGCTAACGCAACACGGTTGCGTTATATGGCCGTTCGTTATATAAGACGGCCCTACTCTTCAGAGCCGTGTTAACTTGCCTAGTGTGGAGCCCGAATCGGTGGTCACACCGATTCGGAGTGATTTAATGACTCATCAACCGGTCGATCATACCCTGCAGTCGCAATCTGCCAGCTTTCGTTTGCTCCAACCGCTTCGGCTGCCTGAAGAGCCGCGGATTATTGTAGTGGCTGGTTTTGCGGGCTCTGGCAAGACAACTACTCTTTCCAGGATGATCAGCGGTCTTGGCGAGAACGCCAAGAATGTTGGAGTGATCATCAATGAGATCGGGGGCGCTTCGACTGAGGTAGATCTCGATCAATTGAAGTCTGACCTTGCAAAGAAAGGTATCGAGGGTTGTGCCTGCTGTGCTTCGAACCAGCAGGTGTTAGATACCATCTCGGCCTTCCGTCGCGAGGGGAGGAGATTAGTTCTAATCGAGCAGTCGGGATTGTCAGTAACGGAGGAATTTGCCTCGTCAATTGCAGCAGCTGGGCATGCAGTGCATGTGGTGTCTCTGATCAATCCACGGCAGGTCAACGAATACGGAGCCTATGTTGTGCGTCACATCAGAGGAGCGGATTCGATCCTTCTGACACATTCTTCAGAGCAGGATCTACTAGATGCGCGTAACTATATAGATGATATCCGTAATGATGTTAGCCCGGCGAGGGTACAGGTCGATCTTGACAGGGATATCGACAAGCCCTTTCCAGCCTCAATATGGGAAAGGGCTATCTCATTAGGGCATGCCCAGCTTACTGGAGCAGAGCGATCGGCGCATGACCAGTCCAGGAATGAAGCAATTAGAGTTTTTAATGAGATCGAAATTGTCCTTTGGAATAATTGTAGCCTTGACCGGGTATTGGAGTGCGTTAAAAATCTTACTACCTCGAGCGGAAAAAAAGTCGAAGTTCTCCGAGTCAAGGGCGTATTTAATGGCAAAAACTTAAATATCACCCCTGAGGGACAGGGTAAGTTTTCGGTATCTCTTACCGACAGAGAGTTTCCGTCCAAGCTTTTTGGTGGCAGGAATTTTATCCTGGTGAGAGCCCTGGATCCGGCATTACGACTCTGTATACCCGATGCTATCCGCAAAATCGGAATGCCTGATTTCTCGGACCATGCCATGAAGGCTATTGGAAAGTTATATCCTGATCGCAATTGGCTTGAGCGACGGTTCAATAATTGGCTTCTAACGGAGCCAGGGACTGATAAATCTTTGACGCTGGTGCCTCCGACATCATTTTCAGGTGATAGTGTTTTGGTTGAACTACGTGAGGCGCTATCACTTATACGATCTGTCCAGGATCCAGACAGGCAGATGCAGATAGGCAATGGCATACAGATACTCCTCGGCAAGTTCCTCGAGGCAAGACTTGCCCTCTTTGAGCTAAGTAATAATAGACATGTGCAGGGCAG
>JBILUF010000142.1:0-6684 GCA_044371155.1 Bdellovibrionota bacterium | reverse complement strand
TAGGATGGGGGTTTTGAGCGAGGCTGTGCCTAGGGGTGGAACGGTAGAAAGCTCAGTGGCAGCTAAACACGTGGTAGATTCACTGCGCTCTGACGAGTTAGGCGGGGGTGAAGCGAGTGTATTAGCGGGCCGCTGATGTATGGACGGGCTAGAAGAGCTCAAAAGATGAGATATCAGGCAGCTCTCCTTTATTGCTCTGCTGTAAATAGGCCCGCGCAAAAAATGCTGAGGTGCCGAAGCTGACCTTTGCAATGACCTGGTACCAGTTGCTGTAATAGCGCGCTAGATTTTTAAGATTATCTGCCGACCTGGTCGAGAGGCCTACGAGGTTTATTAGATCGGCGTTGTCCTCGAGCGGGCCTTCTTCACCTTTACGCGTCTCGATAATCCGTTCCGCCATTGCCTCATCAATATCAGGATCGAGGGCCATAAGAATGGCCTTGGGGGCCACGTTTATATTGACCGAATAAAGGGTGATGTAGGTGGTGAGAAAAAGCTGTAGTTTTGCCAAGCGAGCGGTGGTGAATCCTGGGATCGCTGCGAGTTGGCCGAAACGGCTGAGCTCTTTGGGGTTATTGAGAAAAATATCCTCCGTGTCTGCTCCTTCGATGCCGGTGAAATTTCCCTCGTTGTAGGGGACTTTATCGGGATCCATGTAGTCAATAAGATTGGCGACCATCTCCTCTGGGGTAAATACCCGCCCCTTAAATGGCCCGGTCTGATCCTGACTTTCGTCATCACGGAACCCGAGGTTCTCGAATAGTCGGAGTAACACATCCCTCCACCTAGGGTCAGCCGTGTTAGTTGGCACCAGCGCGCGTAGCGGGATCTTGCCCTCCTCGGGCCGAATCTCAAGCTCTATCTTTATGTTTGGCTCGTCTACCGCAAGCAGCTCGGGCGGAATCGCCATCCCGTCTTTAAATATCCCCCACAGATCCTTTTCGGAGTCCTGTGGAGTCTTGTCGAAGCGGATCAATACCCGGGCAAGATTCACGGCTGACTTAAGGAGGTATTCAGCTTGGAAGCCTCGCTCCACCATGTTGCTGCGACGAGCCGCCAGGTGGGTGCTGTAAGCGAGCGCTGACACGCAGATTGTAGCGAGTGCGACCAGGAAGGTAACAAGTATGAGCGCTACGCCTCGTTGCCCGAGGTGGCGCGCCGAGGGCTGTGGAGAGGGCGGGGTTTGCGTGGAAAGGGGGATCACCCGATAATTGATATCCTGACCACGAGGAAAGTGCCAGCACCCATGGGGGCTCCGCTTTGGTTTGGACGGGCCCCCAGGTGCTGCGGGGTATTAGCAGAAGTTTCGCTCGTCGTCAGCCACCGCGTCGCCGTTGCTGCTCAGTGATCCTAGGATCGCCTTGGCATCATCACGAATTAAGGCAGATAGCCCATTGATAAGCCCAACATGCCGGGTGACCTCGTCCCATTCACCTTTATTGATGTACTCGCATAGGGTCACTGCCAAGGCCCGTTGCTTCACTAGAATTCCATCGTATGAGTTTAGTCGCTCCACCAGCTCGGCGGGAACTGACTCCCGTTTCGCAAGGGTGACCTTGGCGCCCTCGATAGCCTTCTCCAGATCGCCAAAAGATGCGAACAGTCTCTCGATGATATTGTTATTCCCTTGCATGCTATATGTTCCCCCAATCTCTTAGTGTCGGTTACGTTATGGATTGGCCCGAGCTAGGAGTGACATACATTTCGGAGCTCCTGGATATTCGCCCAGATAGCCGAAACAACGCACAAAATCCCCGACCAAATCCGCTCAGCGATCCATCGCGTAATCTCTGAGAGGGGTGCTTTTTGCATTCCTGGCTATCGATCCCTCGATAACCCAGCTCGAGCACCTCCCTTTCCTCAACCGCGCTGCAACCGATACCTCTTGGTTGCCGCTGTCTGGAACATGCTTCCGTGCATTCGGGAGACAGCTATCGCAAGATTTTTGCCAACCCGTGTGCGGATAAGAATCCGATAAAAAGTATAGAAGATCCGGCAGTTAGGAACAACTACGGAAAATCCTGAGTAATCCATACAGTGTAGGGGGTTAAAACACCCTGTTGCCATTTTAGGCAACGGATTGGTTCAATCCAACACATGGGCACCTCCACACTGCTATTTCTGACCGCCATTAACCTCCTAAACTACTTTGATCGTTATCTCCTGGCGGCACTGTTACCCTCAGTGCAGCAGGAGCTCGGGCTCTCCCACACCGCAGGCGGGGCGCTCCTGTCCGCCTTTGTGGTTGGGTACTTCATTTTTTCCCCTATCTTTGGGTACCTCGGCGATCGAGTGAAAAGACCGCTACTGATGGCGATGGGAGTGGCGCTGTGGAGTCTGGCTACCGCTGGCACTGCAGGAGTAGCCACCTTCGCAGCCTTGATTTTCACCAGGATGCTGGTTGGGGTAGGTGAGGCAAGCTTTGCAACCATCGCCCCAGGCTTTATCAAGGATCGTGTCGACTCCCCCGAACAACTAAATCGCGCCTTGTCGGTGTTTTTTACCGCGATTCCAGTAGGCGCAGCTCTTGCGTATGCACTAAGCGGCGTATTGATATCATACATACCGTGGCGCTCAATATTTCTATTGGCTGGGCTCCCGGGGCTTGTCATGGCGCTCATGTTGCTCAGATTGCGTGAGCGCCGCAGAGACTCGATCGAACAGTCCTCTGCGCTTTTACCTGGGCTGCGCCGGATCGTCGCGCAACCGACCTTGCGGCTTGCAATCGGAGGGTATGCGCTGCAGGCCTTTGCGCTCAATGGGATTGCAGCCTGGATCACGACCCTTGGTGAGCAACGAGGCTTTGGGTATGAGCAGACGAATATGGTTTTTGGAATCATCTTGGTGCTCACGGGTCTGATCGGTACACTTGTGGGTGGTCGGCTCTCTACCCGCTATCTTGAGCGTTCACCGAACAAGATTCGCACCTTATTCCTCTTCACCGCATACAGCGCAGCCTTGGGGATACCGTTTCTTGCTGCCTGCTTTGCCATGTCGAATGCCACACTCTTTTTTGTGAGCTGTGCAGTGGCTGAGCTCGTGATCTTTGCTGGCACCGCGCCGCTGAATGCCCTGATCGTGCTCGCTGCGCCGCCGGGGTTAACAACACTCACACAAGGGGTGACTATCGCCACAATTAATCTCTTCGGCGCTCTTTTGGCGCCGATACTAATCGGTGCAGCAGCTGATCTGATTTCTCTGCCCGCCGGGCTACAACTGGCTACGGTGAGCCTAACAGGTGCGGTTTTGCTATGGTGGCGGGGCGGGGCGCTTACTAAGCCAGATGCCACTGCTCAATGATACCTACCGATCGCCTGCTTACTCTTCGGTAGTATCCCCGATAATCTGCCGGTATCTCTGAGCTTCTTCGGAGTCCCCCTGGCCGTTTTCGGCCAGCGCATCGAGGAGTTTCTGGAGTAGGGTTAAGCTACTAGGGATTCCGTGCTCTTCCGCCAGCTTATGACCGAGTCGTAACTCTTGTATCGCAAGGCGTAACTTCTGAGGGTTTTTGGTTGTCGAATAGCTTTCTAATAGAGATACCCCCAGATCGCACTGTAGTCTAAGTGCCATCTCAAGATCTCGAGGGCTGGGCTCCTCTCGAGTGGAGCGAAACTCCGTGCGGGCTCGATAAAAAGCCTTCCGTGCTGCTTTTTGGCCGGACTCACTTTCCCCTTTGACATCGAGTAAATAGCATCCGCGAGCGTACTCGGCCCGAGCTACAAGTAGCGAGGGTGCAGGAAACGTTTCTGCTATCTGCGCGCCCTCGGCTGCTCGCTTCAGAATCCGCCTTGCTGCAACGATACGGGAACGGTCTTCATGCGATAGTCGCCCGTTAAAGGACTTAAGGACTATCGCATCGATTAGGGACTCGGCGTATTCAGATGAATCGGCGCCGAATCGCCCCTGAGCGTATACGATGCGGTCCTCTGCGAGCTCCTTGCCATAATTCGTCTTCCCTGAAATGCAGACAAAAAATGCAAAATCACCATAGGTTTGGAGAGCTTCTAGGGGAGATGTGCCCGTATGCCGCAGCGCTAATGCAAGCTCTTCTGAAAATAGAGCCTCAATTTTTCCCGCGTAATCGGTGCCGGTATGGCTATAGATAACCCTTTGGGTGCGAAGCGTGCGGAGCGCCTCTTCAGAGTGAGCTCCGTAGATCTCACTCACCAGATCATACATCACCTTGGCCGGATTGCGCGCTACATCCCATTGCCGCAACTCGGCAAGAAACTCTATACAATCCTCAAGCATCTCAAGAGCAAGCGCTGGATGAAGATCTCCCACCCTTTGTGCGCGTTCGAAAACAGAATCGTATGCGCTCATCACCATGGCGAGATCGCAATCAACATCACTCTGCTCATTCTGTTGCTGGTCGTTAAGCCCACGAGCAAGCTCAAGGCTTATGCGAGCCGCCCGTTCGATATCTTGATCCTGCCGCTGCTGCTCCAGTGTTAAGGCTTCCTCAAGGTTTTCATACCAGTGTGGCGCACCCTGGATCCGTCGAGCTAATCCCAGTGTGTGGTGACAGACTACGGCGACCTGGCGAAGGGTATCAGAAAGATCGTAGGTAGCTCGCTCCAAAGTGCAGCGGGCAATATCTGAAGCTCTAGCACTATCCCCCTGATGCAGAAAAAGTCTCGATAGTAAGGCATTCTCCAGAAGAACGCGGGGATCCTGGTCTGCATATTCCCCGGTCGTGCGAGAGCTCACGCGTAGTAGCGAGTAAGCCGTTTCCAAAGACCCCGCCTCAAGGAGCTGCTCCGCAAGAAGATGGCGAGTATCAACGATCCGATTTGATAGATCATGTCCCCACAATAGCGATGCATTTGCTGCCTCAGAGAGGACCTCATGGTAGAGCTCTATCTTTCCTCTTGCTTTCCAAAGCGCAGCCACAGAGATAAGCCGTCGGACACATTTCTCATGTAAATCAACTGCCGCCTCTTTGGATGACTCGGTGATAGTCTCGGCGAGCTCGCCTCGTTGCGTGGCCCAGCCATCTCTCGCAGAGGAGAGGAGTAGCCTGATCTCCTCAGTGCGTCCGGCGTCCAAACGATCAGAATTTGAAATGATCAGGCGGACAAGATCGATCTTTACATTCGAAAGCTTTCCACCGGAGCAATTTTGTAGTGTGGCTCGGAGCTCTGCCTCAGCGCCATCGAGGTTACGCATCCGCAAGAGCACCTGAGCGGCAAGCCGTGCCGATGCGATCTGCTCTGAGTTGCTTTCGCGATTTCCTTCAATGTGCTCCCGTTGAAACACTCTAATCTTGTCTAAGGCCAGTTCAAGCTCATCTGCCTTAATCAAGGTTTGTATTGTTGGTGCGAGTGCCTTCCATCGAGCTGCTGGAGAGTTGGTGGGTTGGTGGAGGGAATCACCACTGCTTGGGCGGTGTTGCGAGTCGTATCTGGGGTCACTTGGCTGGGGTGTGTTAACGGGGTCCATACAACAGCGGATCCTTTCCACAGGGGTTCCCCCCCACAAAGACCCGACGAAAACTCTGCATTTGATGCAAACAGAGCGGCGCCCGTATCGCGAGGGGAGCTAACGATAGTAGAGCGGAAAAAGTTTGTCATCTATCACCTTGGTGGGGCCTCGGAATGTTCCTTGTGACGGACTTGAATCACGCAGAAGGCTTGTCTTACCACTAAGACCACAAAGACCACCAAAAGATGATTAACTCCATGGTCTTAGTGGTCTTTGCGGTGAAAAACATTCTTGCGCCTTATCGGCTACAGCATAGGGCCTCGGAATGTTCCTTATGATGGACTTGAATCACGCAGAAGGCTTTTCTTGCCACAAAGACCCTAAAAAAATGATTAAACTCGCGGTCTTAGTGGTCTTTGTGGTGAAAAATATTCTTGCGCCCTACCGGCTACAGCACAAGCTGCTTCAAATGCCGCATAACCTCTGAAGGTAGCCAAGCAAATTTCACCCGAGGAGATCTCGGAATTTGTGGCGGCTAGGAAGCACTGCAGGCGCAACCGTAGAGCGATACCTTTTTGTAACAGCGCTTCGACGTGAGCGCCGGAAGTAAGCAGCGAATGTGAATCCCCGTTAGGAGAGTGATTAAAATGCCAGAGATGAGTAAGCCGGCGATTTCCCTCCAGGATGTTAAGGCCGTAGTCGAGCGAAGTATTGATCTCTCGACTGAGACGCAGGGGGTACCACTTGCAGTGCTACGCGCCCTACATGAACAGGGTCTCCTAAATAAGCAGGATGAGCGCGAACTCGATGCCCTTGAAAAGGGGATCGAAAAGACCGCTGAGATTTTTCACAGTATTCTCACCAAGGCTTTGGGTAGCAACGAGGCCAAGCTGGATCGCGAGTCAATCCGTGCCGCGCTTGAGCAGCATGACGCCTCGACTATTCTTAAGTTGATTGATCGGCTGTGCGAGAAAGAGGCGGCGGAGCTCAAGGCGCAGCTAGCGGGCACACCGGAGGAGCGCGCGAAAGTTTTTGACCGGATTGCAGAGCGAATTAGTGAAGCGACTGCCCAATCTGTAGATCTTCTCTCGATCCTTGATATCTTAACTCTGGATCCTCGTAACAAGGCACTAAGAGAGCATTTCGATTCATCGGTAGGACTTCTTACCGAGCTTCAAGATAGTGCCCGGCACATCTTAACGGATGCCGTGCGAAGAAATCGTGTGGAGGTCCAGGGGAGCCTAACTGACGCGCTTTCGG
>JBILUF010000141.1:0-6717 GCA_044371155.1 Bdellovibrionota bacterium | reverse complement strand
ATCACTAGTTATTCGTCCTTGGGGTGGGGTTTCGATTTGATGCTCGCTAGCTCGCATCAACCAATTCCCGCATTTATTACGAGTGCTTCGCCCTCGCTAAAATGCGGCCCCGCAGGAACGCGCTACCAGTCTGCGCTACAGCCCGACTCTCAAAAACATCACTAGTTATTCGTCCTTGGGGTGGGGTTTCGATTTGATGCTCGCTAGCTCGCATCAACCAATTCCCGCATTTATTACGAGTGCTTCGCCCTCGCTAAAATGCGGCCCCGCAGGAACGCGCTACCCTCCTTCGCTAAAGCTCCGGCGGATAAACCAGTCCGCTCTACAGCCCGATGGTTTGATCGACTGTCTGGGTAGTTTAACGAAGGGCGGATAAAATGCAAATCCTTCAATGGTTTCGACCGGATTTACAATTTACAGAAATCGGTTTACTGTCGGGGCGCTTTTAGGGGCCCATAGCTCAGTTGGCTAGAGCGCTACACTGGCAGTGTAGAGGTCGGGGGTTCAAGTCCCCCTGGGTCCACCACCGCAACTGGGTGTATTCACCAGGGCTGCATACACCAGGCTAATACACTCTTCCCTCATCCCTCGACGGGTGCACTCTAGGAAGCTAGATCCTGGCGATGAATTGGCAGCTCTAGGCCCCTCGCGTCCTCTGTGATGAGATCTGCCCTGGGGTATGCGGTATCAGCCTCTATAAGGAAGAAATGCAAGGTAGAGTTACTATCATAGGCGGCGGGTTGGCCGGATGTGAAGCAGCGTGGCAGATCGTCAAGCGCGGCATTCCCGTGCAGGTGCATGAGATGCGGCCGACTGTCACAACCAAGGCCCACAAGACCGGGTCATTAGCGGAGCTTGTATGCTCGAACTCATTTCGTGGAGCTGCTCTCACCAATGCCGTGGGTCTCTTAAAAGAGGAACTGCGGATTTTGGGATCGCTGGTGATGGAAGCCGCGGATTTTGCACGCGTGCCGGCAGGCGGCGCCCTAGCCGTCGATCGAGTCCTATTCAGTCAGTACGTCGATTCAAAAATCCGCTCTCATCCTTTGATTGAAATCATCACCGCAGAGGTTACCTCAATTCCAGAGAGCAGCAGGCAGCAGCCTGTGATTGTTGCAACTGGTCCGCTGACATCAAAGTCGATGGCTCGCGCCATTGAAACCATGTGCGGCACGCAGAGCCTGGCGTTCTTTGATGCGATTAGCCCTATCATTCTTGGGGAATCAATTGACCAAAGCGAGGTGTTTCGTCAGAGCCGATATGACAAAGGCGGGGGGGATGATTATCTAAATCTTCCTCTTTCGAAGGAGCAGTACTACCAGTTTGTTGATGAGGTTGCTCGCGGCGAGAAGTTCGGTGGACATGATGAAGTTGAGTCTGATTATGTCGATAATATCAGACCCTTTGAAGGCTGCATGCCAATTGAAGAGATGGTGGCACGTGGGCCAAAGACACTCGCCTTTGGCCCGTTAAAGCCGATGGGGCTCACTGATCCACGCACGGGGAGAAGGCCCTACGCCGTTGTACAACTACGGCAAGATGACAAAGAGGGCTCGCTTTGGAGCATGGTTGGCATGCAGACCAAGCTCAAACATCCAGAGCAGCTGAGGATCTTTCGAATGCTTCCCGGGCTCAAAGAGGCCGAGTTTGTGCGTCTTGGTTCGGTGCACCGGAACACCTTTATGGACTCCCCCAAATGCCTTTATCCCAACCTGCAATTTAGGGGTAAAGAGGGTTTGTTTTTCGCCGGGCAGGTGACCGGAGTTGAAGGGTATGTCGAATCCACGAGTGGTGGGCTCCTCGCCGGGATGAATGCAGCAAGAATGGTTGAGGGTCGAGACCTTTTGGTCCCCTCCCCTTACACCGCTATCGGCGGTCTGATGCACTATATTAGCGACTCTGAGCGCAAGGATTTTCAGCCCATGAATATAAGTTTTGGTCTGATAAAGGGGTATGGTGAAGGAATTGATCTAGCCGGTCGGAAGAAAGCTCCTAAGGATGAGAAGCGGATGCTCACATCCGATCGAGCATTACGCGAGGTGGCAGCACTTCAAGCCGATACACCCCACGCACATGATGCATGCGTAGCCAACTAGCTCCCGCCGCGCTGTTTACCTATCTCAGATTACCTCTCTCAGACACCTTGCCCCGACCTCATTCAGATCGACTGCAAATGGTGCGGTGCTATAGATCCCCTTGAAATCGAGCTCTGTGTAGTCAACGGCCTCAATCTCAGAAAACTCCAGTAACCTACGGCTCGTCGGATCCTGGAATGATAGTAATCGATCAAGAAATCGAAACGCTTCGAATTCATCATCGGCATAGACCTCGACCGATGTCACATACTCGGGGCCGAAATGGGTAAACATGCCAAGCACGGGCATCCCTCCTCGAAGCCGTAACCGATACAACCTTGTCTTAGTTGTTGGCGCTTCCCCCACGCATGCTCGCATCAGCTCTAATGCCAAGGAGTCACCCCAGATATAGGCAACATTCTCCTGTAACAGCTCCAAGGCTCGATGCTTTTTATCCTTTAAAAAAAAGAGCAATCCCTCAAGTGGTACTGCGATTCGTAGGGCGTCTGAAACATACCAAGAGCGCTTAATGCGACTCAGCACCCCCTGTGCAGCTCCTAGTCTGCCCGCCTCTATCAATTCATATGCCTTCTGGCCATCTCGATGCAGCGTGTTTAGATCCTCGTGTAATCCCATATGAGTAAGCTCCGCAAAATATCCGGCTCGGGTTACCACCACCGCCGCCGGTCTCTACTACTTCATCGGGGAAATCCAGGATTTGTTGCTTACTTCCGTTTCGAATTGCAGCCTTGGAGGGGCCGGCTCGCTATAGCGAGGAGAGGGCGCGGGGGAATGCGGGGGCTTAAATGCCGGTGGCCACTGTTGAGAGGGCCTCGTGTATCCGTTTCTCGGCCGCTTCGTAATCAACGTGCGCCCCTCCGATTAGATACTGAGCGTGGGGCCAGGACTGATCAAGGGTCGCCTTTCCTTTCTTAACCGAGACCGAGGAAAGCTCCGTATCAAAACGCTTCACCTTGAATTCATACTGCAACGCCAAGCAGTCCTCACGCCGCTGAAGCCTTAGAGCAAGCTCTTCAACAAGGCTAAACTGCCTGGCTGATGAGGCCTTGAATCGTCCTACAACCCATCCCTTGGAGTAGGTAATATCTCGGAGGACGAACTGGAACGCACTCTCCATCAGCTCTAGAACCTTCTGCATATGTAGGTGGGGATGCACCGTAAGCGGTAGCTGCCCGGCTGGGATACCTTCTCCCTCCCCAAATACTAGATACAAACTCTGCGACTTATCTGATACCGCGCAGTTTGGCTCAAGTTGAAAGGTATGAGAAAGGGTGGCCATCTCCGATGGTGCGATGGTGAGCGGGGACAGCGGAGCAATTCTTGGCTCCGAGAACGCATCGGTGGATCGCTGTTTGACCTTCTTGATGTTACCAAGTACTAACTCAAGCCTGGGGGTCGCTATGGTTTGGGGCTGATTACTGTGATTCTTAATAGTTAGAGCGCAGCACAAGGAATCGCCCTGGCAAAAGGCATCTCCCTCCACAGCAACGCGGATTTCGAGCGGATGTTGAATGATGATCCCTTTCATCGAGCTACCCTTCTAGCGGTAGAGTGGTGCACCCAACGCGTAGCACCACCCGCCAAATCAGCTGGCAAGAGGGGAAAGATACCAAGGGGCTATCGCTTCCGTCAAACAAGGCAAGCAGTTGGCTGAGCTCTGTATGCGCTGTGGCAGACTACGCTGCATTACGCATGTCATCAAACACCGGAATCATGAGCTCAGCGTAGCCTCCTCGATTACCCTCTGAGGAGCTGTAGAGCGAGCTGCGGCTGCTGGTTGGCCTGGGCCAGAATGGCTGTGCCGGCCTGCTGCAGAATCGACAGACGAGTTAACTGAGAAGACTCCTCAGCTACATCCACATCCATGATTCGACTCTCGGCAGCATTGAAGTTTTCACGAGCCACCATGAGGTTATTAATCGTTGTCTCGAGTCGACTCTGAGCAGCTCCCAACGTACCTCTGTTCCGAGTGAGTGAGGTAATCGCGGTATTGATCGCATCGAGGGCGAGTCGCGCTGCCGATTGCGACTCAAGATCCGAGGCCCCAGTAATTGAGAACGAGTGGTCTGAAGAATCGGCCGGAGAAAGTCCCATCGATGCCAGCGTTGCCTGAACGCCGTTATACTCGATACGGGACAGAGAAGTCCCGTCAAAGCCCACCTGGAAGGTCACATTTCCACCCCCGCTCAGGACCTTCAGGCCGTTAAACTCGGTGGTAAGAGCGATACGCTCAACCTCACTCAAGAGCGCGGTGAACTCAAGCTGCAAAGCGGAACGTTGTCCGTTGGCGTATACGCCGTTTGCAGATTGCTCCGCAAGCTCGGCCAGACGACTGAGAATGTTGCTGATCTGGCTTATTGCGCCGTCGGTAATCTCGATGACCGAGATACCATCACTAGCGTTACGCATCGCCACTGTTGCGATACGCGCGTCCGCCTTCAAGCTTGCTGCGATTGCAAGACCGGCTGCATCATCCGACGCCGAGTTAATCCGCAGTCCTGACGACAACCTCTCATACGCCGTCTGAAGTCCCTTGGTCGTTTGAGACAGCGCACCTTGTGCTGCCAGCGCGGATACGTTTGTTCTTATGTTTAAGCCCATGATCGTCAACCCTTCCTAAGGTTGTTACCTAATCTTCCTGAGTACCTATTACTGCCGATCAACTTCCACTTCCTTACAAGCCTAAGAATCTTCTCAAGCGGCCACTTTATCCTCGTAGCAACTGCAATGCGAGCTGAGGCTGATTATTCGCCTGCGCCAACACCGCAGCACCAGCCTGTTGCAGCACGTTGAGACGGGTAAGCTCTGCTGACTCAGATGCGACATCCACATCACGGATACGGCTTTCGGCTGCCAAGAAGTTCTCTCGAGCGACCTGCAGATTCTGGATCGTGACATCGAGACGGCTCTCCGCAGCTCCAAGCGTTCCGCGGTTGCGGTTAACGGAGGCGATAGCTACGTTAATTGCATCCAGCGCTAGACGTGCAGCTGACTGTGACTCAAGATCGGTGGCACCTACAATCGAGTAGGATGGTATCGAGCTCCCTGCTCCGGCGAGGCCCAGAGATTCCAAAGTTCCCGCCACGCCGGTGTAGGACACGCGGGATAACGAGTCACCCTTGAACCCCACCTGGAAGACCACCTCTCCACCGCCGCTAAGGAGTCGAAGCCCGTTAAACTCTGTGGTGAAAGCGATACGCTCAATCTCACTCTGGAGAGCTTGGAACTCGTTATTGAGTGCCGATCGCTGCGTATTCGCGTACACGCCGTTGGAGGATTGCTGTGCAAGCTCCGCTAGACGACTCAGAACGTTTCCGATCTCGCCAAGCGCTGAATCGGCAATAGCAATGATTGAAACACCATCGCTCGCGTTGCGGATTGCAACACTAGCGATAGCGGCATCTGCCTTCAAACTCTCGGCAATCGCCAAACCTGCGGCATCATCGCTGGCGCGGTTAATACGAAGACCCGATGAAAGTCGCTCATAAGCGGTGCTCAGCCCCTTCGTGGTAGCTCCCAGCTGTCCCTGTGCGCTCAATGATGCGACGTTGGTGCGAATATTAATACTCATTGCCTAACTCTCCATGGCTCACTGTTAATACTTCGTTCCTTAAAATCCTTTGTGCTCGATCAACTGCCTGCTTTCGAACCGCCAACCCAAGTAACCAATCAAGGTCGCGGTATCTCCTCCCCCTCACCTGTGCAAACACCTTGCCAAGTCCGAAAATCCCCTCAAGCTCTTGGCCGGTCTAGCCGATATCCAGGTCTCCAAATTGCCCCTTAAATTGCATCACCTTAGCTACATATTCCTGAGTTGTTTTAGGTAGATACTGCTCGACCTCTTCATAGATTCCAGGGTTCTGTCCAGCCACTTTCGCACGCGCTTGAGCGCTTGCCACCCGACCCTCTCCCGCGTTAAAGGCGGCTACGGCAAGTTTTTCCAATGAGGATGAATTTGCCGCTGGAGTGCTCTCTAGATCGGCAGGTAACTTCGTGTTGGTGCTGAAGATATCGTGTAGCCGCCGCAGATAACGGACGCCAAGACTGGTATTGAGGTGGGGATCATAGGGGTCATATCGCATCTCGCTGCCGGTCTCCTCATGCAGCTCCTTGCCGGTGGAATCCAACAGCTGAAATAAGCCTTTGCTGGCATGACCGTCTGAACTGATTGCTTTTGGGTTAAAGCTAGACTCTGCCTTGGCGACCGCCATCCCTAGGGCTGGATCAATTCCGGTGGCACGCCCCACCTGCTGCACGATCTGCTCCACCTGTTTCATCCGCTCAAGGTACCCAGCAGAGTCCCTGATCTGAATCCGTTTTGCACTCAATCCTGCTGGAGTTTTGACGCTCTGAGCCGATTCCTTGACCATTTCGGGCAGGAGCTCCTCCGCTCTAAACGGCGTTATTGGAGGTGCCTTGACGCTTGGGCGCTCGAAGTGGAGGCTTGCCATCAGGTCAGACGGTGGTGGAGGAATCGTTTCCCGCAAAGGTACCGTTTGCTGAATCTTTCCGGCTTGTTGGCCCGAGACCTGGGCTAGGGTCTCCGCAAAGCCACCGGCAAGCTCAGCACCGGGAACGGGCTCAGCCTGCGCGTTAAGTAGTCGCTCTACCTGTCTATATG